>JAWWAT010000612.1:0-2249 GCA_033721635.1 Marinobacter sp.
CATCCATGGCCGCCGACATTCCCGGAATGACATCCCCACGCCCGCGTGCAAATTAAGAGATATACAAAATGTGTCGCCATTTCCGGAAAGCCGGTCCCAGCCCCACCGCGAAATCGAATGATATATCTTTGACGTGCCGGCATTGCTTAGGCCGATCAATTACGATTGCAGTATGATGGCACACCAAGAGCAAAACTTTCATCTGGTTATCCGGGACGTAAATGGCAAAACGGCGACTGAACAAACAGCAGCAATTCCGCATCAAGAAAGTCCAGGAAGAGCGGGCGGCCCGGGCGGCGCGCAAGGAGAAGAAGGTTCAGGAGCAGGCTGATGCCGGGGAGCTTGGTCCGGAGCAGGAAGGGTTAGTCATTGCTCACTACGGGCAGCAGCTGGATGTCGAAGCCCTGGAGGGTGATCAGGTCGGTGACGTGGTGCGGTGCTTTGTTCGGGCCAACATTGATAGTCTGGTAACCGGTGACAAGGTTGTCTGGCGGCCGGGCAAGAATGAAACCGGGGTTATCGTTGCCCGCAGTGAGCGTCGCAATTTGTTGCAGCGGCCGGATAATTTTGGCGCGCTCAAGCCGGTGGCCGCCAATATTGATCACATTATTCTTGTGATCGCTCCGGAGCCGGAGCCCCACGATAATTTGATTGATCGGTATCTGGTGGCGTCGGAGATCACGGATATTCCGGCAGTGATTTTGCTGAACAAGACGGATCTGATCACCGACAGCAACCGGGAGAGTATCGACGCGCTTCTGGGCCGGTACGAGGCCCTGGGCTATGAGGTCGTTCGAACGTCAGCTGCGGAGTCGGGTGACAAGCCTTCGCCAGAGGTTGAGGCACTGGTGAAGGATCAGACCAGTGTGTTCGTGGGCCAGTCCGGGGTGGGCAAGTCTTCTATCATCCAGACGCTGATGCCGGATGAAGCCATTCGCGTTGGGGCGGTATCAGAGAGTACCGGCAAGGGGATTCACACCACCACCACAGCCAAGCTTTTCCATTTGCCCCTGGGCGGAGAGCTTATTGATTCGCCGGGCATCCGTGAGTTCGGGCTCTGGCATATGACGGCGCAGGAAATCGAGTACGGCTTTCGGGAAATCCGGGAGGTGATTGGCACCTGCAAATTCCGCAATTGTCGGCACATGGGCGACCCCGGCTGCGCCATCGACAAGGCCGCTGAGGAGGGGAAAATCAGCCCGGAGCGGTTGAAGAGTTTCCACCGGATTCTGCAGGATATGACTGAACAGCAGGCCCGGGGGCTGAAGCTGGACTGATTACCCCGGACCTACCAGTTCAATTCGCCGGGGGCCGGTTCCTCTTTTTCTTCCAGCCAGTCTCCACTCTCGAGGCGCTCCGTGGCAGCCTCCTGCTCTTCTTCGGTTGGCTGGGTGAGGTCGATCAGGGGCTCATCATACTGGCCGGCGCTGCTCTGGATGTTGTCGACGGTTTTCTTGTTCAGGACGATGATGGAGATCCGGCGATTCACCGGCGCATTCGGGTCTTCCTTGTCGAACAGCACGGAATCACTCAGCCCCACGACCCGGGCAATCTGCTGCTGACGAACGCCGCCCGCGACCAGGGCTCTTCGGGCGGTATTTGCGCGGTCTGCTGACAGCTCCCAGTTGGTATAACCGGGCCGGCCACTGAACGGTGTGGAGTCAGTGTGCCCGGTAATGCTGAGCTTGTTGTTCACGGAGCCCAGGGTTTTCGCGAGCTCAAACAGAATATCCTGCGAGTAGTACTTCAATTCTGCCCGGCCGCTGTCGAACATGGGGCGACCCGAGCGGTCGACGATCTGGATACGCAAACCTTCGTCTGTGATGTCAATCAGCAGCTGGTCCTTGAACTCCTGCAAGGTCTGGTTCTGCTCGATACGATCCTTCAGCTCCTGAAACAGCTCTTCCATCCGCCGCTGCTCCAGGGTTTCTGAAAGCTCATCTACCACCTGGTCTTCGATCTGGATCTGGCTGGATTCGATGTCCGGACTTGCCTCGTTGACCACCGATGCGCTGCCCTCGAGATCAACCGGGTTCGGCGAACCGCCTTCCGTGAAACCAACAGGGTCGCGAAAATAACCCTCAACCGCTTTCTTCTGTTCTGGCGATGCCGTTGCCGTCAGCCACAGCACGAGGAAGAAGGCCATCATGGCGGTCGCAAAGTCGGCAAACGCAACCTTCCAGGAGCCACCGTGGTGGCCACCGGCAACAACCTTTTTCCGTTTGATGATGATCGGCTGCTCTTCCACG
>JAWWAT010000613.1:0-2236 GCA_033721635.1 Marinobacter sp.
GCCTGTCATGATCAAGGGCGATGATCCGTTCCTTCAGATGTTCACCTCCGGAACTGTCGGTAAATCCAAGGGCGTTGCGGTCCCCGCCAAGGCATTGTTGGCGTTCTACGTTTACATGAAGTACGCCATCGATCTGCAGGACGGCGACAAGTTCTGGAACGTGGCCGATCCTGGCTGGGCCTACGGTCTTTACTACGCGGTGGTAGGACCCCTGCTGATGGGCCACGCGACCCATTTCAATCCGGGCGGATTTACCCCGGAATCCACCTACGACATGATCCGCAAATACAAGATCACCAACCTGGCGGCGGCGCCCACGGCATACCGCCTGCTCAAGGCCAACGACCACGTGCTGCCCGAAGGCGAGAACCTGGGCCTGCGTGTTGCCAGCAGTGCCGGTGAGCCCCTGAACCCGGAAGTGGTGAACTGGATTCGTAACCGCCACTTCTGCCCGGTTAAAGACCACTACGGCCAGACCGAGACCGGCATGACCTGCTGCAACTTCCACGGTCTTGCGCATCCGGTCCGTGAAGGTTCCATGGGCTATGCCTCCCCGGGCCACAAGGTGGTTGCCCTGAATGAGAAGAACGAGGTTGTGGGCGAGGGCGAAGTCGGGCAGCTGGCCGTCGACGTAAAAGCCTCCCCGCTGTTCCATTTTGACGGCTACACCTGGGGTGAGAAGGATCCGTTCGTGAACGGCTACTACCTCACCGGCGACATGGTCATCAACCACGGCAATGGCAACTTCTCCTTCAGTGGCCGGGATGATGACATCATCACCACGGCCGGTTACCGCGTAGGCCCGGCAGACGTCGAAAGCACCTTGCTGGAGCACGCCGCTGTGGCGGAATCAGGTGTGGTTGGCAAGCCGGATGAAAAACGCGGCTCCATCATCAAGGCCTATGTCGTGATTAAGGGCGATTACGCTGGCGGAGACGAGCAGGCCCTGAAAGAGGAACTTCAGGAACTGGTACGCCGCAGGCTCTCAACTCACGCGTTCCCGCGGGAGATCGAGTTCGTTGATGAGCTGCCCAAGACCCCCAGTGGAAAAATCCAGCGGTTCGTTCTGCGTAATCAGGCCAAGGAAGAAATCGGCGCATGATCATTACGTTTGAGGAGCTGCAGGCCTTCCTTGAAGAGCAGTTTCCGCAGGGAGAAGCCTACGGCACCCTGCAGAAGCTCGGGGATGGCTGGGCAGAAATGAAGCTGGACGTGGATGAGGCGCACCTCAGGCCCGGGGGCACTGTCTCCGGGCCGGCCATGATGGGGTTGGCGGACGTTACTCTGTATGCGGCGCTGTTGAGCAAGATCGGTCTGGTGCCGCTGGCAGTGACCACCAACCTCAATATCAACTTCCTTCGCAAGCCGGTGGCTCACCAGCCTATCTGGGCCCGTGCCACCATGCTGAAAGTGGGCCGAACCATGGGGGTGGGTGAGGTGTTTGTCTACTCTGAAGGCGCGGAAGAGCCGGTGGCTCACTCCACCATGACCTATTCAATCCCGCCAAACCGGTAACGCCATGCGGATTCGTGACATGATGGTGCCGGTAGGCGATGGTGTTGAGCTGGAAGTCAGGCGGATCCAGCACGCGGAACCTCAAGGGCCGGTGCTGGTTTTCCTCCATGAATCCCTGGGCAGCATCGCCCTGTGGCGCAAGTTCCCGGAAAAGCTTGCGAAAGCGACCGGCTGTGACGCGTTGATCTACAACCGTCAGGGCTATGGCCATTCTTCCGACGAACAGCTCCCGCGCCCTTATGATTATCTTGAGACTGCCGGTGAACAGTGGTTGCCCCGTCTCCTGGATAAACTGGAGATCGGAGACGTGGTGTTGGTGGGGCACAGCGATGGTGGTTCCATTGCCCTCGTGGCTGCCGGCGCCATGGGGCATCGTGTAAAGGCGCTGGTGACCATGGCCGCGCACATCTATGCGGATCATCTTACCCTCGCCGGCATAGAGGAGATGGCTGTTCGTTATCGGGAGACGGATATCCGGGATCGTCTCGCTCGCTATCATGGCAATCGGACCGACGACCTTTTCAACGCCTGGCAGACAGTCTGGCTGGACGAGGGCTTCCAATCAGCGATGGATTTCAGTCGCTGGCTGGCAGCAATTGAATCTCCGGCTATGATCATTCAGGGGGAAAACGATGAATACGGAGTGCCTGAGCAGGTGACAGACATCGTTGCCGGCATCGGGGCAAGCGCCCGCGGCGTCTTTCTTGAAGATGCAGGGCAC
>JAWWAT010000614.1:0-2218 GCA_033721635.1 Marinobacter sp.
GATTGCGGCACCTATGGTGGGCGGTATGATTTCCGCTGTCATTCTGGCGCTGCTGGTGATTCCTGTGCTCTTTTATCTCTGGAAACAGCGAACTCTTGGTGAGTAACGCCGATAGCAAGGTGCCAGGATTCGGCCTGGCACTTTGCTATCAATCCAACAGAAACTCATGAGCTAAAAGATACAGTGCGGGGTTCTACCGAGTTTTCACCAACACTTGGTTATTATTCGGCTTCGATTATGTAGCCCCAAAGCGAGAGAAATCGGTAATGGATGGGGACCCGGGTAAAGCTCACGGAGGTGAAGCCCGCTTTGCGGAGTGACTCTTTGAGCTCCTGCTTTTGATAAAGGTTTGCTTGCCACCAACGGCCGATCAGTGGACGTGTAAGCCAGTTCCTACGGGTGATGACCAAAACAAACTTTCCGTCTGGGGTTAGCCGCAAACGAAGGTTCCGAAATCCCTCGTTCAGTCGTTGCGGAGGTACATACTCGAACATCGACGCGGAAACGATCAGATAGTAATGAGTCCATTCCTTGGGCAAGCGAAATTCCAAGATATGGAAGTCGGGAAAGGTCCGCTCGTATCAGATTTAGCCAGCCATGGATGGTCTGCATCTGAACAAGCGACTGTGGTTCTGCGTGCATGTTGAATGTTCGCTTGGCGACCCGCGCTGACACACCCGAGGATCTAAACAAAAGCGAACATTCGCCCAGGTGCAGCCGCTGGATTACCGAGAATGGGCTTTGGCCTCTCCAGGCTCCCCATCCTTTGGAATCTGTAGGCCTTGCCCCTTCAGCTGAGCCACAGAAAATCAGCCGAGCTTTCCAAGAATTGGAAACGTTGACAACATCCACGACGCAAAGAGCGTCATCTGGCCGGTAAGGACCATCACACCCATGATAACCAGCACCAAGCCTGCCAGGGCTCTAAGCCATCCACTCCAGCGACTTAACCAACGCACTCGTTGCCGAAAGTGTTCCATGAACAAGGCGGTACCCAGAAACGGAAGCGCCAATCCCAACGAATAGACAGCAAGATACAGCATGCCGGTTTCGGCATTCGCATGTGTGGAACTGAGCGCCAGGATAGCGCCCAATATGGGACCAATGCACGGCGTCCAACCCACCGCAAAGGCGATACCGAGAAGGAACGCTGCTGTGGGACGTCCACCCTCAAGGGTTTGCCCAAAACGCCAGTCCCGCTGCAAGGCGGGTACGCTCCACCAACCGAGCATAAATAGGCCCATCAGAACAATCAGCACGCCAGCCACCAGGTTGGCTTCTCGGCGGTAGGCCATCAACCACTGCCCAAGGATGCTCGCGCTCGCACCCAGAGCCACGAATACCAGACTGAAGCCCATCACGAAACAGAGGCTCAGCCAGAAGGCTTTCAACCGATTCGAGGCCTCAGTCAAAGGGCCTCCGGTAACAATCGACAGATAGCCGGGAACCAGAGGCAGGGTGCAGGGCGAAAAGAAAGAAACCAAACCGCCCGCAAACGCAGCAGCAACCCCCCAGGTCGCAAGATCAGGCATTTAGCCTCCTATCACTATGCAGCGGTCAAACCGCCCAGAAATCAAACTTGATGCCTTCTTTGGACACGCCGTGTTCCAGAATGGCCCGCGCCTTCCATAACATCTTGCCGGTACCGCACTCCGGGAGCGTGATAGTGCCTTGGTATACGCCCTTATCATCAGGTAGCAGGCGTGTCCGGACCATGCCCATGTACATGTGTAGCCCCTCGAAATCGACGATCAGGGAATCCGCAGTCATGTTGTCGAGGCGCACGCGAATGGGAATTTCGGTCATCGATTCGATCGTGTCCCGACCAAGTTCAAGGGTGATACTCTGATCGCCCTTTCGCCCGACGCATTCACCTTCAAAAGGTGCACATCCTTCAGTGGCATAGAAAGTAACACCGGCATTGGGATCCGGCTTCAGGTAGCGCGGTAATACCAGGATGGCTGCCGCCACGACACTGAAACCGGCAACACCAAGAAGCAATGGACGATTTTGGATGTACTGTTTCAATGGCATTTCCAAAAGTCCCGAGATTGATAGTTAACGTCTTCTGATTGCCGTGAGAGGTCAGGAGGAAGCCTCTGGCTCAGTGGCATTCTGGCTTTCTTCCAGTTGATACCGGCGCTGATGCTCATTCCAGAAGGTCTTCAGGTACTCAATCACGGCCTGTATCTCCTGGTCGATGAGGGTGTCCCTGAAC
>JAWWAT010000615.1:0-2210 GCA_033721635.1 Marinobacter sp.
ACGGATACTTTCGATACCGGACAGGAGGCAATGACTCAGGCCACCATTGGATTTACCCAGCGAATTCCGCGAGGTGATAGCCGTCAGCTGGCCAGTGAAAAAAAGCAGGAAATGGCAGGCGTTCAGCCTTTTCGGCGCGAGAACCGCCGGGCGCAGGTCATGGAATCGGTAGCGCATCTCTGGCTTGAGGTCTGGCGAACCCAGCAAAGCATCGAACTGATTGAAGATAATCGTGCTCTGTTTCAGCAGTTAGAGGATGTCGCCGAGGCCGGGTATACCTCAGCAAGCATAGGTTCCAGGCAGCAGGATGTAATCCGTGCCTCGCTGGAACTGACGCGACTTGAGGACCGGCTGACGGTGCTGCATTTGCAACAGGCATCGAACCGCGAGGCGCTGGCAGAGTGGATAGGCCCGGACCAAGCCAAGCTGGCTGTCAGTAAAGATGTACCCAACGAGTTGCTGAGAGTGTTTCCTCTGGGCTGGGCTGAAACATCCGCAGAGGCACTGATCCGTCATCCGTCAATCCGCGCGACTGATCAGCTGATTGATGCCCAGAGTGTTGACGTTGACCTGGCTCGCCAGGCCTACAAGCCGGAATGGTCAGTATCTGCACAATATGGATACAGGGAGCGGGCACCAAACGGTCAGGACAGGGCCGACCTGTTCTCTGTAGGCATTGGCTTTGATC
This sequence comes from Marinobacter sp., assembly GCA_033721635.1. Taxonomy (GTDB): domain Bacteria; phylum Pseudomonadota; class Gammaproteobacteria; order Pseudomonadales; family Oleiphilaceae; genus Marinobacter. Next base: position 689 of record JAWWAT010000615.1, read on the forward strand.
TCCCGATCTTTACGGGCAACCGGCAGGATCGAAAACTGAATGCATCAGTGGCGCGACTGGAGGCGGCAAAAACAGAACGTATTTTGCAGATCCGGGGACTTCAGGCCAAAGCCCGTGCGGCCGTAGCCCGGATCGAACGACTGGATGACCGCATAGAGCTCTTTGAACAGACCCTGCTGCCGCAAATGGAGGCGCAGGCAAGCGCAGCATTGACTGCTTACAACAACGATGACGGCGACTTCGCCGAAGCGGTACGAGCGCGAATTGCAGAGCTTAATACCCAGGTTGAATTGATACAGATGATGGCCGAGCGGGCCAAGAATCTGGCGAGTTTCCGTTATCTGACGTCCGACACTTCCGACATACCTTCCTTTTCACTGAATCGTTACCAGGACTGACCATCATGGCTAATTTTGCTCGCCCTTTGGGCTTTGTATTGCTCGGCGGCCTCGCCGGTGCAGGGGCCACGTACTGGCTTGACACTGACGCGACTTCGACGCCTGCAGCTGAAATGGCCGCTTCTGGCCCAAAGGAGCCGCTGTATTGGGTAGCCCCGATGGACCCCAATTTCAAAAGTGACAAACCCGGAAAATCCCCGATGGGGATGGATCTGATCCCGGTATACGAGGAGGGTGGGTCAGCTGAGGATCCAGCCGGCACGGTCCGAATTTCACCAACGGTCGTCAACAACCTTGGGGTTCGAACGGAGCCGGTGATTCAGGGGCGCCTGCCTAACAACATTACTACCGTAGGCTACGTGCAGTACAACGAAGACGAGATGGCCCATGTGCACCCTCGTGTTGAAGGCTGGATCGAAGCGCTTTATGTCAAAGCCGAGGGCGAGCCTGTTGAGCAAGGCAAGCCTTTGTACACGCTTTACTCGCCCACCCTTGTGAATGCGCAGGAAGAACTGCTTCTCGCGATGAACCGTGGCAATCAGAGACTGGTTGATGCTGCTACCGAGCGATTGTTGGCGCTGAACGTACCGGCTAGTCTGATCAGCCAACTGCGCCAGAAGCGCGAAGTCCAGAGAACCATGACGGTTTACGCTCCGGGTTCCGGGGTGATCGAGAATCTGAATGTTCGTGAGGGTATGTTCATCAAGCCCGGAAACCGGGTTTTATCGATTGCCGCGCTGGATGAGGTCTGGGTGATCGGCGAAGTGTTTGAAAGCCAGCTTTCCGCCTTAGAGGCTGGTAACCGGGTGCAGATGACGCTGGATTACATGCCCGGTCGCGAGTGGCGCGGAAACGTGGATTACGTCTACCCCGAAGTGAACCCGAAAACCCGGACGGCGCAAGTGCGGATGCGCTTTGATAACGATGATGGTGTCCTGATGCCAGGCATGTTCGCTCGCCTGGATGTTCAGGGCGAACGGGGACAGCGGCAGTTCCTGGTGCCGCGGGAGTCGGTCATCCGCACCGGGCAGAGTGACCGACTGGTTCTGGCAATGGACGAGGGCGCCTTCAAGTCGGTTAACGTGACCGTTGGGCGCGTCGGCGACAAGTATGCGGAAATACTC
>JAWWAT010000616.1:0-2197 GCA_033721635.1 Marinobacter sp.
ACGGAGCTTCGGCTCCGTTTTTCTGTTTTCAGAAGGGCAAAAAAAGGCGGGGCCGGAGAAGCCCCGCATAGGAAAACGCACCTTCCGCCAGCCAACAGACCGTGGCGACTGGCGGAGGCACGGGGATCAGAACTTGTAGGACACGCCTACCATGTAGACCCAGGGATCGATATCAACGTCGATGGTGCTGGTATCAGCGACTGCATCGCCCGCATACGCATTGATGGTGGCTTCGGTGTCGATGTCGATCCACCAGACCGCCGCATTGATACCGACGTTTTCGGTGATCATATAATCCAGGCCGATTTCGGCGGCGAGCCCAAAGCTGTCATCCAGTTTGATGTCGGTGCCGGTAATTGTGCCGGGAGGGGTTCCCAGGTTGGCTTCCGCAACCGAGTCATAGACTCCGGTAAGAGTACTCGTTGTCTTCTCTTCAAAGAAGTTGGTGTAGTTTACGCCAGCACCAACGTAAGGCTGCCATTTGCTCGCGCTCGGCATCGGGAAATATTGCAGAGTAATGGTCGGAGGCAGGTGTTTGGTTTCCGCCAGCTTGCCGGCACCGCCGAGAACGGATCCATCACCGTTGATGTCATGCTTGAAAGGTGTTGAAGCGAGCAGGCCTACGGCGAACTGGTCGGTCAGCATATAGCTGAAGGTCAGACCCAGCTGGGTGTTGGAATCCACGCTTACTTTCGCGCCATCGATTTCGCCCACGCCCTCGGACCTGAGGTTGCCGCTCGAAGAGTCGGGGTCTACTGTTGCAGCGCCAGCGCGTCCAACAAAATCACCAGCTTCGTACGCCTGAACAGCGGGAGCAGCGGCCATAACCGCCGCAGCCAGAACACCAAGTTTGAATGTACGGGACATATCCATCTCCTTAACCTGAATCGTTGATGACTGCAGATTAATGACATCGGGAAATGGAAACTTGATTTAGCGCAAGAATGCCCGGGCAGTTGCACGGGTTTGATCGGCGGATTGATTCAACTCAAAAAAACGCACGGTGGTGCGGTGACTGCGGGTATTGCGGATGGTCAGGCTGAGCGCTTTTTCCCCGCAGGCAGGCTTTCTTCCGGCACAAACACATCCCGAATGGACAGCGGCTGGCCATCGGCATCCTGGACTTCCACCGTGTGTATCGGACGACCAGTGGCACGGTCGCGCAAGTCCAGCGGTGCTTCGTCGGGAGCAGGATTCCATTTATCTCCCCACTGGCGCAGGGCGATGACCACCGGGAACAGATCCCGGCCTTTTTCCGTGAGGCGGTATTCAAAGCGGGAACCATGTTCACCCACGTCCACCTTGCGCAGTACTTCGTTATCCACAAGGCGGGCCAGACGGTCGCACAAGATGTTCTTGGCGATGCCCAGCTCCTGCTGGAAATCCACAAACCGACGGGTGCCATACATCGCATGCAGCACAATCAGGAGGGACCACCAGTCACCCACTTCATTGAGGGCGCGGGCGACGGAACAGCTGGAGTCATCAAAACGTTTTCTGGCCATAGCCGGAGTGTACCGAATAGGGTTGCATTTTAAAACCAGATTTAATAGGGTTGCTTTACGAAACCAAATTAGTGAGGTTGCACATTACCATGAGCATGAATCTTGGCCCGCTTTTCGAACCGTTTGAGCTCCACAACCTCAAATTGCGAAACCGTGTGGCTATGGCGCCCATGACCCGTAACTTCTCACCCGAGGGTGTTCCGGGTGAGAAGGTGGTGTCCTACTACCGCCGCCGGGCCGAAGCTGGCGTCGGCCTGATCATTACCGAAGGCACGACCGTCAACCACCCGGCCGCCAATGGTTATCCGAATGTTCCAGCGTTCCACGGGACCGACGCGCTCGAGGGCTGGAAACATGTGGTCGACGCCGTCCATGAGGCCGGTGGCGCAATTTTCCCACAGCTCTGGCATGTGGGTGCCGTCAGGAAGGAGGGCACACCCCCGGACCCATCGGTTCCCGGTTACAGCCCATCCGGCTTGTTTGCGCCTGGCAAGCCCAATGGCAAGGCCATGAGCAAAGAGGATATTGAGGACGTCGTGACGGCCTTTGCCGATGCGGCCCAGGATGCCAAGGCTCTGGGTTTTGACGGCGTCGAGATCCATGGCGCCCATGGTTATCTGCTGGACCAGTTCCTGTGGGAAGGCACCAACCAGCGCGACGATGAATACGGTGGCAGCCTGGAAAACCGCCTG
>JAWWAT010000617.1:0-2197 GCA_033721635.1 Marinobacter sp.
CACGAACAGTGTTCTATCTGCGAGCTTTCAGCCATTCCCTTCTGCATGCCCTGAAGAATCTGTTTCCGATCGTCGCTGTCGTCGTCTTTTTTCAACTGGTCATTCTCCAGCAAATGCCGGTGAACACGTTGGCGATGGCCGTCGGGTTACTGATCGTGGCGGTCGGCGTTGCCCTGTTCCTGCAGGGTCTTGAACTCAGCATTTTCCCGGTCGGCAAGAGCCTGTCCAACCAGTTTGCCCGACGGGGTTCGGTACCCATTCTGCTTTCGTTCGGCTTTGCCATGGGTTTCTCGGCGGTGGTGGCAGAGCCGGCACTGATTGCCGTGGCTCAACAGGCGGAAGAAATCAGCGAAGGCAAGGTCAAGGCCCTGACGCTTCGGATACTGGTAGCCGTCTCTGTCGGGCTTGTGGTTGCCCTCGGCGTATTCAGGACTATCTTCGGTTACCCGCTGCAGTGGTTCATGATCATTGGCTATATCGTTGTGGTGATCATTACCTGGTTCGCACCGCCGGAGATTGTTGGCCTGGCTTATGATTCCGGCGGGGTAACAACCAATATCGTCACCGTGCCCCTCATTGCGGCCCTGGGCATCGGCTTGGCAGCCTCCATTCGAGGTCGCAATCCGTTGCTCGACGGCTTCGGCCTGGTGGCACTCGCCGTCATGGTCCCGATGATCACCGTTCAACTGTACGGGATTGTTGTGTATTCCAGCGAAACTGCAGACCCGACGGGGCTGACAACCCTGACCCAGAATGGAACAGCTGATCAGACACCGGTTCTGCTGGGCATGCTGCTCGACCTGGCGGAGATGGTCCGGGACGTTTTGCCAATCATTATTACCATCCTGTTCTTTCAATACCTGGTGTTGCGTCGTGGGCTGACCAACCCCCGCAAAATTCTGTTTGGATTTGCACTGGTAGTGCTGGGTCTGTATGCCTTCGTGGTCGGGCTCAAACTTGGACTGTTTCCCATTGGAACGAGCATGGCCCGGCAGCTGATGAGCATGGAGGGGTACCTGTTTGTCTATCTTTTTGCCTTCTTGATCGGCTTCGCCACCACCATGGCCGAACCCGCGCTGATCGCCATCGGGCATCAGGCAGAACAGGTCGCTGCCGGCACCATCAATGGCAACGCCATCCGGATTATTGTTGCGGTCGGCGTGGCCGTGGGGATAACCCTTGGCGTCCACCGGATTATCAGTGGTGATTCGATTCACCATTACATCATTGGCGGCTATATTCTGGTCATCATTCTTACCGCGCTCGCGCCCAGGTACATCATTCCGCTGGCCTACGACCTCGGTGGCGTAACCACTTCCGAGGTTACCGTACCGCTGGTGACCGCACTGGGTATTGGCCTGGCGAGCAGTATTGAGGGCCGTAACGTGCTGATCGACGGTTTCGGTCTGATCGCCTTCGCCTCCATTTTTCCGATTGTGACGGTAATGAGCTACGCCATCATTGTTGAAATGCTTGCAAAGCAGAGGAAAACAGACTCATGAAATTTTCGGTACTGATTGCAATCGTTCCCGAGGATCAGGAGCAGGACTGCATTGATGCCGCAAGGGATCTTGGCGCCGGTGGCATTACGGTGCTTTCCGGTCGCGGCATCAGCAACACCGCCAAAAAAACCTTCTTCGGTCTCACCTACGACGGCAGCCAGAGCGTTCTGCTGATGGTGCTGGAAAAGGGACTTTCGCTCGACATTCTGAAAGCCATTCAAACGATACTTATGCCAGACCATGACGATTCAAAAGGGCTTGTATTTACGCTTCCCCTGGAGCATCTGGGAGGAATCGATATGTCACAGGTCGAGAAATTCGAACAACACCTGAAAGATTCACTGTAACCGGAGAACAGCCATGAAACTGGTCAAAGATGTGATGGTGCGAGACGTAATTACCATCTCTCCGTTTGCCAGCATCCGTGAGGCGCTTTCACAGATGAAGCAACATTCGTTGAAGTCGCTGGTGGTGGAAAAGACAAGCGAGCACGATGCCTGGGGCCTGATTACCTACACCAATGTGCTCAAAACTGTTATCGCCGAAGACGGCGATATCGACCTGCTGAACGTTTATGACGCCTGCGCCAAGCCTGTGATCAGCGTTGGTGAGAACCTCAATGTCCGGCATGCGGCCAGCCTGATGAGCAAATACCGGGTAAAGCGTCTGCTGGTGCTGGCCGACAATGACCTCAA
>JAWWAT010000618.1:0-2192 GCA_033721635.1 Marinobacter sp.
GCCCAGGCTGGCTGCCGCCATCAGGGGAGCATGATCCCGCGTGCGCAGATCGCGCTTGAACCAGACCACGGTGGTCATGACGATGCGGTCCTCTCGCGCCGGCAACGTTCGCTGCAGTAGCGCACATTTTCCCAGTCTTTCGCCCATTTTTTGCGCCAGGCGAATGGCCGCTGGCAGACCGGGCAGGTTTTTTCCGGAAGGTTGAGCTTTTTGTGGGGCACTAACGAGCTCCGTTCGGGTTTCTGGCCTTAGTACGTCCGGCCTTTGTCCGGGGATCAGCGAGTTTCAACCTTTCAATGCCAATATGCGTTTGGCACCAATTAATACGATGGCGCCAACAATGCCGCCAATAATCAGGTCTGGATAGTTGGACCCGGTCCAGGCTACGAGAAGGCCTGCGAGTATTACGCCCAGGTTGATGACCACATCGTTGGCCGAAAATATCCAGCTGGCTTTCATGTGCGCACCGCCCTCTCGGTGTTTTGCGATCAAAAGAAGGCAACTGATGTTCGCAACAAGAGCAACAGAGGCAACGGCCATCATCATTAACGACTGGGGATCACTGCCGAACAGAAAACGCCTGCCAACTTCAACCAGTACACCGGCGGCAAGGATAAGTTGGAGAACGCCAGCAACATGTGCAGCTCTTACCTGCAGTTTGATTCCGTGCCCAACTGCGTAGAGCGCGAGACCGTAGACGGCTGCGTCGGCAAGCATGTCAAGCGAGTCTGCAATGAGACCAGCGGACTGGGCGATCAGGCCCATAGTCATCTCGAACAGAAACATCAGACCGTTGATTGCCAGCAGTAACCATAAACTGAAAGATTCCTCGGCCTCGCTGGCAGAAGACGATTCAGCCGCTTCTACAGATTCAGCGTTGGCGTCTGCTGTGTTCAGCAAGGAAGCGCCAAGCCCCAGGTTTTCCAGTTTGCTGGTAATAGGATCGGGTTCGCCTTGATGGATAACTTCCAATTCTCGGTTCGGTAGATCGAATGACAGTGACTGAATGTTGTCAAAGCCATGGAGAGCCATTCGAATCATTCGCTCTTCCGAAGGGCAATCCATTTTTGGCACTTTGTAAGTGCTGAGCTGGGCTCCAGATACGGTGATGACAGGGTTCTGAGGATGATTGTCTGTGGCATTTGCTGCGCTGTCACATTGTCCGTCACAGTCCTTGCTCATTTTCGGGACTCCGGTTCTGGGACGATGGGCTGATTTAAAAACCTGCACTTACTACGGGGTCAGGAATGAGTTTAACCCGACTCCCTGGCTAGCTGAGCGAGGTCCTCACTTATCTGATCGGGAGATAGGCCCGGGCGCAGAAGCAGCCGTGCGTTGCCATCCCGATCAAACACGTAAACGGCACTGCTGTGGGAGACATTGTAGTTGCCGCTGGTGTCCGGATCATCGTACCCGAAGGTGGTGCGATAGCGTTTGGCCAGTTTTCGGAGCGCGGGCTCCTCAGCTGTAAGACCAACAATACGGTCACCGAAGAAGTTCACGTAATTGGCCAGTCGTTCGGGGTTGTCCCGGCGTGGGTCGACGCTTACGAACAGGGTGGTTACATCGTCCTGGTATTGTTCGGGCAGTTGCCCAACCGAGCGGCGCAAATCAGTCAGCGTGGTTGGACAGACATCCGGGCAGGAGGTGAAGCCGAAATACAGCAGGCGGATGGTGCCTTGCGAGTCAGCGGGGGTCACGGTTTCCCCGTCGGTGCCCTTGAGCTGGAACTCAAGCTCGGGCATCAGGCCTGATATGTCCTTGCCATGCCAGCTTTTTTCATCGCCGGCGCAGCCAGCGAGGATCAGGACAACGAAGACGGGCCACAGTGGCAGCGTTCTGTTCATGCGTTTCCTCCTGCCAGGGAGCGGCGCTTGGGAAATTTGCCATCCTCATGCATGGCCCGGCGGAGCACGATCAGGATGCCGATGATGCTCATCATGGCTGGAGGGATCCAGGTCAGCAGGCCGCCCAGTAACTGATCGGTTTCCGGAGGCATGGGCCATGCCCGGCCGCATACCTCGTAGACGTCATAAACCATGCCCCGGGAAAACACGATCCAGGCTCCGAGAATCATCTGGGGTATTGCCACCAGTGCCAGCAGGAGGATGCGCTTGCCGTAGCCCAGAGCATTGGTGATTGCCGGTGAGCGCGGGTCGAATATCAGCCACCAGAACAGCAGACCATCCAGC
>JAWWAT010000619.1:0-2173 GCA_033721635.1 Marinobacter sp.
GTTATGATCCTTGCCTACTGCAAGGGACTGGGCATCCGCCAGTGCGGTTTGCAGTTTGCTGGTCAGCTTGTCGATTCTCATAGTCTGGTATTCCCCGATGTCTGTCGTGCGGCCGGGCGAGCGTTCCCGCCGGCGGCAATTTCTCTGCTTTGACAGTTAATGTAGGGGCGATTGGCAGGACTTCAAGCGGACACAGGCAAGAAGTGTCAGAAAATTGACGGGCATCATGAAATGTAGATCAGGCTCGCCATTCTCCCGGTCTGGCCGTCCCGCCGGTAAGAGAAGAAGCGCTCACGGTCGGTAACCGTGCAAAACCCGCCACCGTAGACCTGGAGAACACCGGCAGCTGCCAGCCTTTGTCGGGCCAACTCATACAGATCAGCCAGGTACCGCCCGGAGTGCCGGGGGCTGGGCACAAAAGCCACGGCCGCCTGGGGGTCGTGCAGGAGAAAGGCTTCTCTCACCTCGGCACCCACCTCAAACTGATCGGGACCTATGGCTGGCCCCAACCAGGCAAGAACACCCGCGGGATTACCCAGGTGTTCTACGGTTCGCTCAAGAACGCCGTCACACAGCCCGCGCCAGCCGGCGTGGGCGGCGGCCACCCGGCCGGCCGGATCGCAGAACAACACGGGCAGACAGTCCGCCGTCATTACCGCACACACAACTCCGGGCTGGCTGGTGACGCTGGCGTCGGCTGCAACCTCCCCTGCCTGAGGTAGTAATGCGACACTGGTGCCATGGACCTGTTTCAGCCACCCAAAGGACCGGGCACCGGGTTCAGCCCATTGCCTGAGCAATGCACGATTCTTCGCAACATCCTCAGGCTTATCCCCCACATGGGCGCCAAGGTTCAGCGAATGCCAGGGTGGCTTGCTAATCCCTCCGCCCCGTGTCGTACATGCCGCTTGCACCCAGGAAGGTGCGGGCCAGTCCGGGACAATCAGTGGCAACTCAGAAGTCATTGCTCTCCAGATCCTTAACGTGCTTGCGAAGCGCTGCAAGCAACGTTTCCATATCCTCGGGCAGAGGGACTTCCCAACTCATCAGTTCTCCTGTACTGGGATGCTCCAGCGTCAACTGTCGGGCATGGAGCGCCTGACGTTGAAATCCTGCCAATACATCGCGCAGCTCATCCGTGGTCCCCTTGGGGAGCCGAAGCCGTCCCCCATATTGAGGGTCACCAACCAATGGATGCTTTACATGTGCCATATGGACCCGAATCTGATGCGTGCGCCCACTTTCAAGCTTGCACCGTACATGGGTATGGGCAGCGAAACGCTCGATCAGGCGATAATGGGTAACCGCGGGTTTGCCAGTCGGTACCACCGCCATTTTCTTACGCTCGCGAGGGTGGCGGCCAATCGGCGCATCCACTGTAGCGCCTCCTGTGAGAGTGCCCACTACGATGGCCTCGTACTCCCGCCCCATGGTGCGGGTTTGCAACTGATCAACCAGTGACGTGTGGGCAATCAGGCTGCGCGCCACCACCATGATTCCGGACGTATCCTTGTCGAGACGATGAACAATGCCGGCTCTCGGCAGGTTTTCCACTTCCGGGGCATGGTTGAGCAAGGCGTTAACCAGGGTGCCGTCAGCATGGCCCGCGGCGGGATGGACAACCAGGCCCGCCGGCTTGTTGATCACCAGCAGGTGCTCGTCTTCATAGACGATATCCAGGGAAATCGATTCCGCCTGCCAACTGACCTGCGCCTCTGGCTCTGCATCGAGTTCAAGCTTGTCCCCCAACATGACTTTATCACGGGGCTTGCAGGCTTTCCCGTTCACCGTCAGCGCCCCGCTTTTGATCCAGCCCTGCAGTCGCGATCGGGAATGCTCCGGCATAAGCTCCGCCGCAGCCTGGTCCAGGCGGCGGTCGCTGTATTCCGGCGGAACAGAGAAGCTGGCAATAATACGGTTTTCAGATGACATTAAGCCCCCGGGGCCGGTGATGAGTGTTACGTTTGAGTCAGAATTTACAATCGTTCGCGAGTGCCACTGCACAAGGGAGCAGATCCCCGTTACAATGGCCCACCATTCGAATTTTCGCCATTATACGGGATTCCGGCATGAGATCAGTTGTTCGATTACTGCTAGTGACTACCGCAGCGCTTATGATCAGTGCGTGCGCTTCCAACAAGCAGGAAGAAGTATTGCCGGAAGAAACCTATTA
>JAWWAT010000620.1:0-2162 GCA_033721635.1 Marinobacter sp.
AACGTGCTTGACGCTACCCAGCACTGGTACAAACACATCACGGACGTGGATGAACTCGCCGGCGTCCCCGAAACCGCTATCGAAAGCGCCAAACAGGCGGCCCGCCAGAAAGAGCTGGACGGCTATGTGATCACCCTGGATTTCCCCAGCTTCTTCCCGGTCATGACCTATTGTGACAACCGGGACCTGCGCCGCGAAGTCTACGAAGCCTTTGTGACCCGCGCCTCCGACCAGGGCCCGGATGCCGGCCAGTGGGACAACACCCCGGTGATGGCGGAAATCCTCAAGCGCCGCCATGCCCAGGCCAAACTGCTGGGCTTTGACAACTACGCTGAGCGCTCCCTGGCCACCAAGATGGCCCGCAGCAGCGACGAAGTGCTGGGCTTCCTGAACCAGCTGGCTGCCAAGTCCAAGCCCCAGGCGGAGAAAGAATTTGCCGAGCTGAAGGCGTTCGCGAAGGACGAATACGGAGTTGAGGACCTGCAGGCCTGGGATATCGGCTACTACAGCGAAAAGCTGCGCCAGAAACGCTATGATATTTCCCCGGAAACCCTGCGCCCCTGGTTCCCGGTAAACAAGGTGGTGCCCGGCCTGTTCAGGGTGGCAGAGAAGCTCTTCGACGTGCAGATCGAAGCGAAACCGGAAGTGGAAACCTGGCACGAGGACGCGACTGCCTACTGCATCAGTCGTAACGGTGAGCCCCTGGCGTGGTTCTATCTCGACCTGTATGCGCGCCAGGGCAAACGTGGCGGCGCCTGGATGGCAGACTGCCGGGTGCGCTGGCGCAACCTGCGCGGCCAGCTCCAGTTGCCGGTGGCCTTCCTGACCTGCAACTTCACCCCTCCGGTGAATGGCAAGCCGTCGCTGCTGACCCACGACGAGGTCACCACCCTTTTCCACGAATTCGGCCACGGCCTGCATCACATGCTGACCCAGGTCGATGTGCTGGACGTCTCCGGTATCAACGGTGTGGCCTGGGATGCTGTAGAACTGCCCAGCCAGTTCCTGGAAAACTGGTGCTGGAATCCGGAGTCTCTGGGCCTGATCGCCTCGCATCACGAAACCGGCGAGCCGTTGCCGGAAGATCTGCTGCAGAAACTCCTGGCAGCCAAGAACTTCCAGTCCGGCATGGGCATGGTGCGCCAGCTGGAATTCTCCCTGTTCGATTTCCGCCTGCACGCGGAATTTACCGAAGAAGCACCCACCAACCCGCTGGACATGCACCGCAAGGTACGTAGCGAGATCGCAGTGGTGGAAGCGCCGGAATTCAACCGCTTCCCCAACTCCTTCTCGCACATCTTTGCCGGTGGCTACGCTGCAGGTTACTACAGCTACAAGTGGGCGGAAGTGTTGGCGGCTGATGCCTTCTCCCTGTTCGAGGAGAAAGGTATCTTCGACCCTGAGACCGGCAAGGCCTTCCTTCACAACATTCTGGAGAAAGGTGGCTCTCAGGAGCCCATGGAACTGTTCAAGGCCTTCCGGGGCCGCGAACCGCAGGTGGATGCGCTCTTGAAACAAACCGGCATCACGGACGAAGCTGCCTGACCCAATCCGTACCGGCAGCCGTATTGGCTGCCGGTTGCTTTAAACGGGAGTATTACTATGGCGAGTCCAAAACGTTTTATCGCCGGCGCCGTCTGTCCCCGCTGCGCGGAGATGGACAAGATCATGATGTACACCACCGACGACGATGAGCAGATTCGCGAATGCGTCGCCTGTGGCTTCACCGATGCTATGTCGGACTCCGAGCAACCGACCAATCCGGAACTCGAAACGCGGGTGAACAAGCGCAAAAACGAGGACGATCACACGGTCAAGCAGGTGGTGTTCTTCAAGTCTTCGGCCGACGACGAGTAAGCTGTTCTTCCTAGCCTGCAGGTTTGCGGGCGGAGAGGCCATGGGAATGCTTTTCTTCTGGGGAAAAGCAACTCGCTTCGCTCAGACATCTTTTCCCCGCCAGAAAAGCACACCCACACCCTCTCGATCTGGCTCAAAAGATATCTCTTGAGCACCCAGGCTTTTCAGCGATATCTGTGATTTCCTATGTGAGGGGGCCGGGATATTTTTCCCGCCGGAAATTGATGTCTGAGCGCAGCGAGTTGCCATTTCCAAGGGCAAAATATCCCGGCCCCCTCGCAACTCCCCTCAACAAGCAGGCTACA
>JAWWAT010000621.1:0-2151 GCA_033721635.1 Marinobacter sp.
CTCATCCGCAAGCAGCGCCCCCCAGATGAAGCCATAGATATGATGCAGGGGCACCAACGCTATGATGCGCCGTGTATCGCGGACAAGCTCTCTGATTTCCCAAACTTCCGAGAGAAGATGGGTGAGTCTCTGGGCCACCAAACGTGGTTCACCCGTGGTTCCGCCGGAACGAAACCAGATCTGGTTGAGCGTGCCATCTTTGAGGTTGTTACAAATCAGTTCACTCCACTCACTCAATCGGTGGCGCCGCAACAGCCATTCCTCAGCGCCGGTTTTCTCGAGCTCGAAGAATTCGGTCACTCGACGGGCAACCGCGAGCTCATCCAGAGAATCCAGGGCCGCAGGGCCGTCTCGCAAGTGGTCGCTCGCCTGTAGATCCAGCAGCAACTCATTCGCGGATACACCTCGACCGGCGGCCAGAGTCGCAGCCACAAGGTGCTGGAGGGTCGCGATGCAATTTACACGGGAAAGCGGCATGTTCATTACTCAAAAAGCTTGATGACAAACAGGCGATACGAAAGCTCAGCGGAGTCAGTAGCAGGGATTACGCTCATTCCTTAAAAAACGACGCACACGGGGCTGCAGGTTATGTAACGAATTGTCAGCAGCGGTTTATCCATGCACTTTTTGCCGATCCCGTACGTACAGTAAAACCACACATTTGCTGTACGGGGTAAACCGGATGAAAGTGAAACGCGTGAAGTTTGAGATGGAAGACCTCGAGAATGCGATGTCCAGCCTGACCGATGAAGAAATCGATAACCTGATGTTTGGCGCCATTGAGCTGGACGCGGAAGGCACGATTCTCCGCTACAACATTGCCGAATCCGAACTGACCGGCCGAAAAGCCGAAGATGTGATTGGTCGAAACTTTTTCGACGACGTAGCCCCCTGCACCAAAAGTGATGAGTTTTCCGGGCGCTTCTTCCACGGTGTTGAAAGCGGCGAATTTAACGCCGTGTTCGAGTATGTTTTCGACTACCAGATGGAACCGACCAAGGTACGGATCATCATGATCAAGTCTGTTGCCCAGGACACTTACTGGCTATTGATCAAGCGAAAGCTTCTGGATGAGACCCGGGAACAGAGTCAGTAGCCCCATTGGTGCAGCTGGGCAGCCCGATCAAGTGAACTGTCCCGGTTCTCGTCGCATTAGCGATATCTTCTGATCAAAGTGTTCAGCTCTGATTGGAATTCAGGATTCTGCGCGACCGCGTCAACCTCGTTGATCACATCCATCGGGGAGCGGAGCTGCCGCGACACGCCAATGTGGAAAGGGATCCGGGAGTTCGGAATAAAATCAACCTGGCGAACTTTCAGCTTTTCCGAATAGCCGAGTTGTTGAGCGATGTATCGGGCGTCTTCAGCGGGCTGCACCATGAAGTCTCCCGCCTTCCGAAACATGAGCAGATGCATCATCGCGTTCATGTCCCGACCGGGCTCCCGTTCCAGATAGCCGGGAATATTGTCCTCTTCCCATCGAGAGCCCCTCTCGACAATCACCTTCAGGCTGGATAAATCAGCAAAGCTGGTAGCGGATTCGATCAGGTCTATATTGGGGTTGTCAGCCGAGTAAACCAGATAGCCATAGTCTTGGGTGAAGAGTGGCTTGTCTGAAAAGACAGCGTATTTCTTTCGCGCCTCCGACGGATACGTAAGAAGGCCATCGGCAAGCCCGAGCCTCACGTTGTACTGCGCCCTGGCCCAGGGCACCACCACATGCTCCGTGGTATAGCCGGGAATAAAACTGAACGTCAGTTGCACCAAATCCGGAAGCAGCCCGACAGCCTTATCGTTCAATGAAAAACTATAAGGCGGTGATTTTTCGCCGAACGCGAATGTCAGATTGTTGCTTCCCAGCGAGATACCAGGAAAAGCAAGCAATACAACCAGAAAAGTGCGGCAAAGCGCCGCCGACAATCTTTCCAAACACTGCTCGTTCGCCAAGGTTACCTCTGAGGAATAGGCCTGTCCCGCTTCAAATTCTGCCAGATACCCTCTCCAAATGCAGTCGCGTGGTACGGAGAAGCTCATTTTTCTGTTCCTTTCCGCCCTATAGCCGCTCAATGGCATTCAGCAGGGAACTGAAGGCTCTCGAAAAGCTTCGCTCAGCCATCCGATCCATCAACTTTCCAACCAAGGGCACCTGCA
>JAWWAT010000622.1:0-2132 GCA_033721635.1 Marinobacter sp.
CCTGGAGTACCGGTTCACATTCAGGCGTGTAGAGCTGCTCCTGAGTGAGGTCTGCCCAGGGTGAAAATGCCGTGAGTGATGCCGGAAGTGGCTGGCCCTTGTCGCGTAGCCTCATGGCGAGGGCAAGGGCGAGGCCGCCACCAGCGGAATCCCCGGCGACAGCAATCTGCCCGGGTTTGAACCCTTCTTCCAGCAGGCCATTCCAGCAGGCTTCGGCATCGTCCAGCGCGGCGGGGAACGGAAACTCGGGTGCCAATCGGTAATCCGGTGTAACGACGGTGCAGCCGCTGGCTTTGGCCAGGTGCCCGGTTATACCACGGTGGGTGCTGGAGGAACCGATAATATAGCCACCGCCATGCAGATAAAGAACAGCGCCATGAGAACCTTTTCCAAAGATCGTCCGTGTCGCCGGAACACCGCCCACGGTGGCGTTTTCGAACCTCGCCCCCCGGGGCGGTGTCGAACTCCGGTATGCCTGGCGTAAAATGCGGCGTTGAAGTGGCACTGGCACTGCCGGATTCAGAACCGGCCTGACCAGCCGGTTCATGGTCTGGCGCAATGCGCTCTCCAGAAGCTGCTGCAACATCTGTGTCTTTTCCCTGCTATGGGTTAGGATTGGAAGCCAAAATTCATAGCTCATTCATGACAGGCGTTTAACTCTACGTGTACTGGAAAACAGATACCATAGAAATACCGGACTGGAACAGGCATTCGCTCCTGGACAGACTGGAACCGTTCGACCCGGCCGCCTCCCGGGAACTCAGCGAGGAAATGGTAGCCTACTGCCGCTTTTACGGTCTTGATCTCTGGGTTGAACACCCCGAGGTTGCTTACCATCAGGGCTACGTCAAGGCGTGCGACCATGAGGTCATGGTGCATTATTTCCGGTTGCCGGAGCAGGTGACTCATCGCGGCACGGTATTCATTCTGCACGGCTATTTTGATCATGTGGGGTTATACAGCCAGTTGATCGACCGCTGCCTGGGGGCCGGGTTCGACGTGCTGGCTTACGATCAGCCCGGCCATGGTCTTTCCAGCGGCACGCCGGCGGCGATTGGCAGTTTTCTGGAGTACCAGGGGGTGCTGGCAGACGTTATGGCCCATGTTAGAGAAAAGGTGCGTCAGCCCTGGTTTGCGGTTGGCCAGAGCACCGGAGGTGCGATCCTGATTGACTACCTGCTGTCCAACCAGCACACCCAGCAGACCTCCGATTTCCGTAAAGTGGTGCTTCTCGCGCCCCTGGTAAGACCTGCGGGCTGGTTGGGGGCCAAGCTGCTTCATAGCATCGCGAAACCGTTTATATCCCGGTGGCGCCGGGTGTTCGCGGAGAACAGTAGTAATAGCCGCTTCCTCCGTTTTTTGCGGGAGCATGATCCGCTCCAGGCCAGGGCGGTGCATGTGGATTGGGTAAGTGCACTGAGAAAGTGGGTGCCCCATATCGAATCCGCCCGGCCGGTCGACTTTCCCGTGACCGTAGTGCAAGGTGAAAAGGATCTGACCGTCGACTGGCAGCACAATTTGCGCATTATCCGGAATAAATTTTCTACAGTGGAGGAACTGAAGATCCCTGACGGTCGTCATCATCTTGTGAACGAAGCTCAGGATTTACAGGCAACCGTATTCAATACCATCATTGATACATTCACGAACTCGGCATCCGAGGCCCGCTAGAGGTCTCTGTCAAAACATCAGGCACAGGAGAAAGTTGTGAAGAAGACAATACTCGCGTTTTCGGTGGCTACTTTTGGTCTCGGTGGTTGTATGACCTATGACCCATACACTGGCGAGGAGCAAACCTCCAGTGCGACCAAGGGCAGTATCATTGGCGCTATTGGCGGCGCGGCTGTTGGTGCGGCCACGTCAAGCAAGAGCGACCGTGGCAAAGGGGCCCTGATCGGCGCCGCCAGCGGTGCAGCTATCGGTGGCGGTATCGGGTACTACATGGATAAACAGGAGGCCGAACTGCGCCGGAAGCTGGAAGGCAGCGGTGTTCGCGTGGTACGCAATGGGGATGAGATCGAGCTGGTGATGCCGGGGAATATCACCTTTGATCTGAACGAATCGACCATCAAACCGTCGTTCAGCAGCACCCTCGAGTCTGTGTCTCTGGTCCTGAAGGAATATGACAAGAC
>JAWWAT010000623.1:0-2131 GCA_033721635.1 Marinobacter sp.
CAGATGCTGGACACCAGCAGCCTGAGTTTTGCGGACATCAGCCGACGGCTGGGCTACGACGACGCCTACTATTTTTCGCGGCTTTTCAAAAAGGTAATGGGCCAGTCGCCCCGGGACTACCGGCATACCGCCCGGCACTGAACGGTCAGTCCGGGCCAGATTGAAACCTGCCGCTTTCTACGACTTTTGTTGCAGGAGCCAAGGGTTTAGGCTTGGTGCATCAAACGACAAAAAGAGTGAGCTGATGGCCATGTACACCATAGAAATTGATGAAACCTTTGAGGTGCCCCGACGAAGGGTTTTTGCGCTGTTCGCCGACCACTACCGTTTCGGAAAACTGCTCGGTGCGCCGGTCAAACGCATCAAGGACAGCGACCAGGCCGATCCCAATGGCATTGGTTCCGTCCGCAAGATCGGCATCGGGCCGGTGGGCCTGGAAGAGACCGTGACCAACTTCGAGCCGGATTCACTGATCGAGTACACCATCACCAGCATGAGCCCGATACGCAACCATCTCGGCCGCATCCGGTTCGAAGACACCCCGGAAGGCCATACCCGGGTGAACTACACCATCACCTTTGAAGACATCGTGCCGTTTACCGGCAAGGTGGTCAGCAGCGCCCTGGAACAGGGCATTCGCCGCGGGATCAAACGAGTGCCCCGCCTGGCCTGACGGTCGGCAACAACAAATCGTTACTTGAGGAATATCAGAGAATTGACCTGAGGCAAGAGTTGGCATTTGTCAATTTTGTAATCTCCGCGCAGCTTGCAATATCCGGCCATTCAGGCCGGATCAAACTGTATTCTGCGGGAGACCGAAATGGCAGCCGAACCGATTGTCCTGTTCGATAACGGACACCACAAATGCCTGATGTTCGATTCCCTGGTAACCGGCGAGGGCGTCCAGTCCAACCAGTTCCTGATTGTCGACGGCAAACACGAAGCACTGATTGATCCGGGCGGAGATCTCACCTACACCCCCCTTTCGGTGGCCGCATCACGTTACATGAACATCCGCGACATGGACTACGTGTTCGCTTCTCACCAGGACCCGGACATTATCGGCGCCATCGACCGCTGGATCGTTCATACTCGTGCCAAAATCGTCACTTCAAAACTCTGGGCCCGGTTCCTTCCACACCTCGTTTCAAGCTATGTGACCAACCAGCTCAGTGGCAGCGTGTACGATCGCATCATCAGCATTCCGGATGCCGGCGCCAATGTGAAGTTCGGCGAGTCTTACCTGCAGTGCCTGCCAGCACACTTCATGCACTCGGTGGGCAATCTGCAGTTCTATGATCCGGTTTCCAAGATCCTTTTCTCAGGCGACCTCGGCGCGTCTCTGGGAGGCGAGGACGATCATCTGCCTGTAAAGGACTTTGACAAGCATATTCCCAGCATGATCGGCTTTCACCGTCGCTATATCGCTTCCCAGAAAGTCTGCCGACTGTGGGCAAACATGGTTCGGGACATGGATGTATCCATGATCGTTCCCCAACATGGCAAGCGATTCGAAGGACCCGCGATGGTTGACCGCTTCCTCAACTGGGTCAGCGACATGGAATGCGGAATCGACCTGATGACACAGGACAATTATCGTCGTCCTGTCGATTACGTTTGATCGGACGAAGAGAGGCACCGCGGCTGGTTTGATGCCCTTGCCTGCCCGGTGCCCCGCTCCAGCGCTGACAGAAACTGCTGCGCCGAAGGCTGGCCACCTTGCACCGCCGCCACCCGGATCAGGCACAGGCCCTCGGCCCTGCTGCCCTCGTCATAAAGTCTCTTGCCCAGCCGCCAGGCGGCGTCGCTGTTACCGGCTTCTGACGCGCGTCGAAACCAGGTCATTGCCTTGGTCGTATCCAGTGCGGTCCCCCTTCCCTCTTCATAGGCCATGGCCACTTCAACCATGCTGATGGTGTCACCGCTTTCGGCTGCTCGAAGGTACCACTCGAAGGCTTTCTCGTGGCTTTTTTCCACGCCCTGCCCCTGGGCATACATGTTGGCCACATTCAGCATGCCCTGACGACTGCCCTCTTCAGCCAGTTCAAGATACTGCTCGAACGCCGATTCATACTGGCCCATCTTGTAAACAACATAGGCATTGAGAACCCGGATCATGTCCCGTGCTACC
>JAWWAT010000624.1:0-2122 GCA_033721635.1 Marinobacter sp.
ATTCAATCCGAATCGGACGATGCAGAGTCCATCCTGGGTATCGAGTCCGACAGTTCGACATCGAACGAAATCAGCTGGTAAGACACTCTATTTTGGTGCGTATGGCGCCAAAACGCACAATATTGGTGCCATTTCAACGTTAAATACACCTCCGAGAACCTTCCAACAGCCTCCAACTGCCTTACCGCTCTTGATATGCATTGTTTTGGAACAGCTCTTGCTTTAGCTGCACCTCAACAATGCACAACCCAACGTAAAACGGCCCACAAGAGGCCGGACACACAACATCAGGAGCGAAAACCCGTGGACATCACGAGTGCAGTACACACCCTGACTGAAAGCGCCAACACGCTGTTCATCCTTATCGGCGCCATTATGGTGCTGGCCATGCATGCCGGCTTTGCCTTCCTGGAAGTGGGCACCGTGCGCCACAAGAACCAGGTCAATGCGCTGGTCAAGATCATGACCGACTTCGGCATCTCCGCCGTGGCCTATTTCTTTATCGGCTATTACATTGCCTACGGTAGCCATTTCATGAGCGGCGCCGCCGAGCTGACCGCTGCTAATGGCTATGATCTGGTGAAGTTTTTCTTCCTGATGACCTTCGCCGCGGCCATTCCCGCCATCGTGTCCGGCGGTATCGCCGAACGGGCCAGGTTCTACCCGATGCTGATCGCTTCCGGCCTGATTGTCGCCTTTATCTATCCGTTCTTCGAAGGACTGGTCTGGAATGGCAACTATGGTTTCCAGGGCTGGCTCGAGAACCAGTTTGGTGCATCCTTCCACGACTTTGCCGGCTCCGTAGTGGTGCATGCCGTGGGTGGCTGGATCGCCCTGGCAGCCGTACTTGTTCTGGGCGCACGAAACGGGCGCTACCGCAACGGCAAGGTCGTGGCCTTTGCTCCTTCCAACATTCCCTTCCTCGCCCTCGGCGCCTGGATCCTGACCGTCGGCTGGTTCGGCTTTAACGTGATGTCAGCCCAGACCCTGGACGGCATCAGCGGCCTGGTGGCCGTGAACAGCCTGATGGCCATGGTCGGCGGTATCCTGGTCTCCATGCTGCTGGGCCGGAAGGACCCGGGCTTTATTCACAACGGTCCGTTGGCGGGACTGGTTGCCGTCTGTGCCGGCTCTGATCTGATGCATCCGGTGGGTGCCCTGGTCACTGGCGGCGTTGCAGGCGCCATCTTCGTTTACCTGTTCGAATGGGCGCAGGCCAAGATCGAACGACTGGACGATGTTCTGGGTGTCTGGCCCCTGCACGGTGTCTGTGGTGTCTGGGGCGCGATTGCGTGCGGCATCTTTGGCCAGGAAGCGCTCGGCGGATTGGGCGGTGTCAGCCTGATGTCGCAGATCATCGGCTCAGTGGCCGGCGTTGTAGTGGCTTTCATCGGCGGCCTGATCGTCTATGGAGCAATCAACGCCATCTCCGGCCTGCGCCTGACCGAAGAGGAAGAGTTCAACGGGGCGGATCTGAGCATTCACCGGATTGGTGCAAACTCGGTCGAATAAGCGCCGCCTGTTCAATCGCCGTAGCCGGTCAGTTCCATATAGCCCTCACCCGAGTGGCTGCCAGCGACGGTGACCGGGCTCTCCCAGTAGGGGTAGAGCCCGCTATTCAGATAGTCTCCAGAGGGTGCCGACACCTCCAGGTTCACTCCGTAATCCGGCACCTCCAGCCGCCATTGGCGAGGGAAACCTTCAGCATCAGGTTTGGTTGGACGAAGACGAAGCTGGTCGGGCTGAAGCGCTACCGGTTCACCCGTGTCAGGAATCCACGTACCCGCCCGAAAAGCACCATCGTCCTCCCTCAGCCGGAAGGCCATCAGTTTGTCCCCTGAGTCCAGATGCAGGGCGAACCAGTCCCAGCCCTGCTGGCCAGCCTTGAGAAACTGGCTGCTCCACTCGCGATCAAACCAACCCTTTCCTGTTACTTCCAACGTCTGATCGCCAAGGGTGACCGTACCCGCGATCTTCAGGTCCACCAGGCTGAAATACATGGAACCCTCGCCATCGTCGGACTTGGCACTAAAGCCGTTGTCGCCGTGGGCAACAGGATCGCTATTGACCCGTAGCGTCAGATCGTAAGACCAGCCGTCCTCAGAGACCTGCAAACGCCAGG
>JAWWAT010000625.1:0-2106 GCA_033721635.1 Marinobacter sp.
CCTTTATCCAACAGCATTGCATCGGCTTCTAATGTGGTTGGCGCATTTGCCGCCTCCACCAGCATCCGGGCCTGGATCCGGTCGGCGTTGTCCGCGGTAATCACTCCCTGAACCGAGGCGGGCACCAATACGTCACAGTTACATTCCAGCATAGCTTCGCTGGTGATCGATTCGCTGCCGGCAAAGCCCGAGACTCTTCCTGTAGATTTCTTGTGCGCCAACAGCCCCGGTATATCGAGCCCCTCGCTCGAGTAGACGCCGCCCCGGCTGTCGCAAACCGCCACGACATCACAGCCGGCTTCGTAAAACTTGGTCGCCGCAACCGACCCGACCTGACCAAATCCCTGGATCGCCACACGGGCCTTCTCGATATCGAACTCCGCCTGCAGAGCAGCTTCCCGGAACACATCAAAAACACCGCTGCCCGTTGCCTCAAAGCCACCGAGCGAACCACCAAGGATGGGCGGCTTGTCATTGATTGCGGCCGGTTCATGGTAGCCGGTGACCGACTCGTACTCGTCCAGCATCCAACTCATGGTTTTCAGATCCGTACCGATGTCCGCACCGGGCACATCGTACGCCTGCCCCCTCGGGCGCAGGTAACGGATGTAGGCGCGGCAAAGCGACTCGAATTCCCGGTCGCTCAATGTTCGCGGGTCAGCGACGATTCCACCCTTGCCGCCCCCGGCGGGAATTCGGCCAGCGGCGTGTTTGATCGACATGATCAAGGCAAGGGATTTCACCTCGTCCAGGTCGAGATCGGGAGAAATTCGCGTTCCGTCCCGGCTCGGGCCGAGGGCATCGTTATAGCGGACACGATGGGCATCAAACACCCGGAAACTGCCGTCGTCCATTTTCATGGGAATACGGAAGCTCACCACGCGCCCGGGCGCGGCGAGAAATTCAATCACATTGGGGTCAATCCGGCCAAGACGGCCAGCCTCACGAAGAATCTGTCCACTTTCATCCAGAAAATCATAGTCCATGGCGCTCCCCTCACCGTCTACTTTGGGCATTACTCACTGCCCGGCTGCCAGGCCCGACAGACAAATTCCTTACCATGAACATAGCAGGCGCTACCTGATTCAGCACTTGCCAGTAACCCCTCTCCATGCTTCACTTTCCAGACTCTTTCCGATGCCCAAACTGAGGCCGCTTTATGCCCAATCCTGTGATTCCAGTAACACCTCCCGGCGCCCGGGTGCTGTGGATTGCAATACTCAGTGCCGCATTCCTGAGCGGGTGTTCTACGGTGTACTACGAAACCATGGAAAAATTCGGGTATGAAAAGCGGGACATCCTGGTGGATCGGGTTGAAGATGCGCGCGACAGCCAGAACGACGCCCAGGAAACCTTCCGTTCTTCGCTTGAGCGCTTTCAAAGTGTGGTGGATACACCGGACACCGAGCTCAAGGAACAATATGCCGAAATCAGTGACGCCTACGAAGACAGCCTGTCGAGTGCCGAAGAGGTGCGGGACCGTATCGACAAGGTGGAAGACGTCGCCGAAGACCTGTTTGATGAATGGGAAGACGAGCTCAGCCTGTATGAGAGCGCTTCACTGCGCCGCAGCAGCGAACGACAGCTGAAAGAGACCCGCGTTCAATACAGCCAACTGATCAGCAGAATGCACGATGCCGAGGCCAGGATGGAGCCAGTGCTGCAGGCATTTGAGGATCAGGTGCTGTACCTTAAGCATAACCTGAATGCCCAAGCGATCGGTTCGCTGGAAAACGAACTGGTGAGCATACGTCAGGATGTGGATTCCCTGATTCATAATATGGAGCAATCAATCGCGGAGTCTGAAGCCTTTATTCAACGCTTCCGCCAGGGCGGCTAACACAACCAGGGAGCCAATGCTATGGAGCGCCACGACCCGGATCCTGCGCTCAAGCCAGCACTAATGCAGTTCGATATGGCGCTGGCAGAATTCGCCCGCGCCCGCAAAGCAGACCCCAAAGCGCCCAGCCTCAGTCTTCTCGAGCGGGCACGTGTGCTGATGACCTTGCCGGGTGGTTTCGACGCCATCTACCGGCGCGTAAGGTCGCTCGAGTCAGCCGGGATTTTCGGCACCAGCGACTGGGCCAGACCGGGCCTGCTGCAACC
>JAWWAT010000626.1:0-2106 GCA_033721635.1 Marinobacter sp.
CACGAGCTCTGGCGCGACCTTGGTTTCAGCTCCATTGAAGAACTGCTCCAGTTTTGGGAACAGGACCATCTGTGCCAGGACGCCAATGATCTGCTCACCGTGTTGGACACCTGGCAGAAGGGCGATATCAGCGACAACCCCGTATTTCGCAGGGATTACGAAGCGGCGCTTTCTGCCATTGCCATGCCTACCCGGATGATGCCCTGCACCACCGATCTCTACTTTACCGAGGAGGGCGCCAGTGAGGATGGCCTTCGGATGCCCGGCGCGACCGTGGAATCGCTGGAATCGAACTGGGGCCATATTGCCGGTGGTGCGGGCCGGGAGGCTGCAAGCCACAATCGCATCCTTGCGACCGCCCGGGCTTTACTCTCAGGGCAGGCGTCATGATCGAGCATCCGAACCTATACCGCACCAATCCTGTGCACGTTTTTGCGGATGCCTTTGCCGGAATGACCCGTTTTCGCCCGCTCTACGGATCTGGCATGCCATCTGCACTGTTTCCGACTGACGGTTTTCAAAACCCAGATCCGCTCAAAGCACTGTTCACAACACCGCAGACAGAGCGACGGACGAAATGGGTGACTAGGGTTCCGGTCCGGGCATTCAAGATTCCCGGATGGCTGGTCCGAGAGTTACCGACCTCTGGGGAGGTTACACGGCGGGACAAAAGCCCGGGAGACTGAATCGCAAGGGACACTGTTACCCGCGATGACCTTGCCGTGTTGTGTAACCAGAGGAGACGATTCATGCGATTGATCAACCATCACCCCGGGCGCGTTTCTGCCACCCTGCTGGGACTGTTACCCTTCCTGTTGATCATGCTCATCTACAGCCTCGCCTCCCAGGAGCGCCTGGCAGAAAACCCCAACGACAAACTCCTCCCGGGCCTTGAGCAGATGACCGCCGCCGTGGAACGCATGGCTTTTCAGGAGGACCGTCGCAGCGGCGACTACCTGATGTGGCAGGACACAACCGCCAGCCTGGCACGCCTCGGGATGGGCGTTGGTATCGCCGCGTCGCTGGCGCTGGTGGTGGGGATTCTCAATGGAGTGCTGCCGCTGGTCAGGGCCAACCTGGCGCCACTGGTTTCGGCACTCTCGATGGTGCCGCCCCTGGCCATATTACCCATCCTCTTCATCGTGTTCGGGCTGGGCGAGCTCTCCAAAGTCATGCTGATCGTGATCGGCACCGCGCCCATCATGATGCGGGATGTGGCCCAGCGAGTTCGCGAACTCCCCGGCGAGCAACTGATCAAGATCCAGACCCTGGGCGCCAATTCCTGGCAGGTCGTCACCCGTATGGCCCTGCCCCAGGTTTTGCCACGCCTGATCGACGCGGTGCGCCTGAGCCTTGGTCCCGCCTGGCTGTTCCTGATTGCCGCCGAGGCGATTGCGTCCACCGAAGGCCTGGGCTACCGGATCTTCCTGGTCCGCCGATACCTGGCTATGGACGTGATCCTGCCCTATGTCATCTGGATCACCATTCTCGCCATTGTCATCGACCAGTGCCTGCGCCTGGCAAACCGCAGGCTGTTCCCCTGGTACAACGCAGGAGGTCACTGATGAGCTTTATTACCGTCAAAAATCTCTGGAAGGAATACGGCGATCAGGTGATCCTGGAGAACCTGAATCTGAACGTAAAACAGGGGGAATTCTGCACCCTGGTGGGCGCCTCTGGCTGCGGCAAATCCACCTTCCTGAAAATGCTGCTGGGCCAGGAAACCCAGACCCGCGGCGAACTGTTGCTCGAGGGCGAGGCCTTCCCCGGCGAGCCGGATCGAAACCGGGGCATCGTATTCCAGCGCTACTCGGTATTCCCACACCTGACGGTGCGTCAGAACGTGTTGATGGGTCTCGAACTGGAACAGAAACCCTGGCTGGGCAAGCTGTTCGGCGCCGCTCGCAAAGAAGCTCTGAAGCAGGTGGATGCGATGCTGGAGTCGGTCGGCCTGAGCCCATCGGCCAACAAATGGCCCCACGAACTCTCCGGCGGCATGCAGCAACGATTAGCCATCGCCCAGTCACTGATCATGCGCCCAAGAGTCCTGCTACTGGATGAACCCTTTGGCGCCCTCGATCCGGGGATTCGCGGTGACATGCACGA
>JAWWAT010000627.1:0-2074 GCA_033721635.1 Marinobacter sp.
GGCAAACCTCGCCGGCGCGGCGTATTATAACGAAAGCGTCTCAGGAATACTCTTGTCTGACATCAAATCAGTGGCAATGAAATTACCAAACGGTAACCCTATACCACCGCCAAAAACAGATACACCCGTGCCGACCCCCAGCCGGCCGGCAGGCGAGCAACCGGCGGCAACGGCGGATGCGGCGTCCGCGCGGGTTCTTCTCAACCAGCTCAAACTTGCCAACCGGGAAGCCACACTGGCACGGGTGGCCGAAGTGATCAACCGCCAGTCATCCGCCGGCGCGCAGTTGTTGCTGGAAATCCGCGGCCAGTCATTGACGGTTCAGGCCGCTATTGGTGACACCTCCCTGGAAACCGGCGACTGGGTAAAGGTCATGCGGGCCGGTCACGAGTTGCAGTTGATGGGCAAACTGGCCCAGACACCAGAGGCTGGTATTGCCCGGGCCCTGGCCCAGCGCCTGCCCTGGCAACAGTCTATTGATGCCGGCCTGGCGAAGCTTGTGGCCACACTGACCCAGGGTGTACGGCAGGACCCGCTGCCGGGCCAGCTACCTTCCTCCAGCCCGGCCCAGCCACTACCCGACGCCGCCCGGCAGGCTATCCAACAAATGGTCGCGAGGCTTCCCGCCAGTAATATGCTGGCGCCGGGTTCCGGCAGCCAGCCTACAGCACCACAACAGGTGCGCCAGTGGCTTTCTGAAAGTGGCCTGTTTGCCGAGTCGCGCCTGGCCCAGGCTCCTGCCAGCCAGATTCCGGATCTAAAGCTGGCCCTTGGCAGAATCATTACGGCATTGCTGGCACAACAAGGCAGCACTCCGGCACAATTCAATCAGCTGACACCTATCGCCACTCCTGAACTGATGCAGGCTCCGCTGCAATTCCCGCAACCCGTGGCGACGCCTCCGCCCCAGGGTAATGGAGAACCGCCCAGTGTCGGGCAGATGCTCCGCCTGCTGGCAGGAATGCTTAACCGTATTACGGTCAATCAGTTGCACAGCCAGGCATTGACCGCCAGAGGTGGTGGTGACGCGGCAGCACCAGCTTCCACGCTACTGCTGGATCTGCCGTGGCTGACCCCCCAGAATGAACCCAGAATGGCACAACTGCGCCTTGAACAGTACCGGGAGGAGAACGAGTCAGAACGGAAATCCCCGACGCGGCCTACAGCCGAGTGGCGGCTGTCATTGGCGATGGACCTGGATGAAGCCGGGCCCCTGCACTTCGATGTGGCCCTGCGGCAGCAGGCGGTGAGTGCCCGCGTCTGGGCGGAGAAGCAGACAACCCTGCGCCGGGTGAATCAGGAATTGCCGGCCTTGCGGCAAAGCCTGTCGGACCTTGGCCTGGAAGTAACGGACCTGGAATGCCGCCGCGGCACCCCCCAGAGCAGCGTCACCCGGCTCGAACACAGACTGGTGGATACCCGGGCATGAAGAAAGAAACCGATAACCACGGCAAAGCGGCCGTCGCACTCAATTATGATGGCGAGAAAGCCCCGACAATTACGGCAACCGGCACCCATGAACTGGCGGAAGAGATTATCCGCATTGCCCGGGAGCACAATGTACCCTTGTACGAGAACGCGGAGCTGGCAAGTATCCTGGCGCGGCTTTCGCTGAACGAAGAAATCCCCGAGTCACTGTACCGGGTAATCGCCGAGATTCTTGCGTTTGCCTTCCATATCCGCGGGTTGACTCCTGACGACCGGCAACCCGGGGCCTCCGATGCCTCAGTGGATCAGTGAGCGTAGCGCCCAGGCCTGCTGCCAGTGGTCACCACGTCTCGATGCCACCGCTGTGTCAAAGTAGTGTTTCAGTCGGCGCCGGTCCTCGGGCTGGTCCTTGAGGGCCGAGCCAATGATGTGGTGCATCAGCTGCTCCACCGTCATGCTGCCGCCGCCGTAATACCATGCGCTGAGACTGGCCGCGTGGGCCACGGAAACCGCTTCAGCAGTGGACAGAGCGGAGCCTGCCAGGCGGTCAGTGCTGCGGCCGTCCAACGTCTGGCCATTGCGCAACTCGTGAAACATGGTCACCAGAACCTCAACCACCGATTCATCCGGAGCCACGTCAACGCCC
>JAWWAT010000628.1:0-2055 GCA_033721635.1 Marinobacter sp.
GGATGGCTTTCCGGTGTTTGTGCCGGGCTAGATTGCGAGGCTTTATCCACGCCTCAGTTACTGGTTATATAGTCACTACATTCCCAACAAGGCCAACACCATGACCATTGAGCGTATTTCCACCAACAGCCGAATGAGCAAAATCGTAAAACACAACGGCACCGCTTACCTTTGCGGTCAGGTTGCCAAGGACCGTAACGGCGACATTCAGACCCAGGTAACCGGGATGCTGGAGAAGGTGGATGAGCTGCTCGAGACCGCCGGCTCCAGCCGCGATCGAATCCTGTCGGCAACCATCTACCTGGCAGACATGGCTGATTTCAAGGCCCTGAATGAGGTGTGGGACAACTGGGTGCCTGAAGGCACGGCGCCGGCCCGGGCCTGCGTGCAGGCTCAGATGGCGTCTCCGGAATTGCTGGTGGAAATTTCGGTGATTGCCGCGACGTCCTGAGCGCAGTTAGAAGGATCTGGCGATTTGGCGGGCTGTACAGTCGGCCGTTTATTTCTGACAGGAACAGGATCACACCATGGCCTCCCCACTCGTAACTACAGACTGGCTCCAGGAAAACCTCGATAACGACCGGCTGGTTTTGATCGACGCGAGTATGGCCACGGTGATTGGCAAGGAGCCGATCGTATACGACCAGCCGGTGTGGATACCGGGGAGCTACAAGATCGATCTTGAGGGAACGCTCTGCGATACCGAATCATCCCAGCTACATGCGTTTCCGACCGAAGAGCAGTTCACGCAGGAAGTTCGCAGGCTGGGCATAACGCCCGAAAGCCTGGTGGTGCTCTATGACAACCAGGGAATCTACTCGGCTCCCCGGGCCTGGTGGATTCTGCGGTCGATGGGCCTGGAGAATGTTTTCGTGCTGGATGGTGGCCTGCCTCTGTGGCTGGCGGAGGGGCGTGAGACTGTGTCGGCTCCGATCCAGGGCGCGGCTTCTTCCGGCAACATGGCGGGCCGTCTGGACCGTGAACGGGTTCGGGATTCCGCGTTCGTGTATCAGCATCTGGACGATGAGCAAGTCTCGGTGATTGATGCGAGATCCCGGGCGCGGTTCCTGGCTCAGGCACCGGAACCCCGTCCGGGTGTGCGCGGCGGCCACATTCCGAACTCTCTCAACCTACCATTTACCGAGGTACTGGATGGTTACCGTTTCAAGCCGGTCAGTGAGCTGAAAGTAACGTTCAGCCAGCTCGCTCCGAACCTTCAGCCCGGAAACAGGCCTCAACTGGTGTTTTCCTGCGGTTCCGGCGTCACCGCCTGCATCATTCTGCTGGCAGCGGAGCTGGCAGGGTATGACCAGCTGTCTCTCTATGATGGTTCATGGGCGGACTGGGGCAGCGACGAATCGCTGCCAGTGGCCTGAGTCCCCGAGGTTTCGCATATTCCGAGCTGTCAGGCCATGCGCTTCATGATCCGGTCGCCCAGCATGTACTGGTGCGCCAGGGCGGCTGCCACGTGTATGCCGATCATGAGCCACAGCACGTTCGCCAATACTTCGTGGACGTCTTCTCCGCTTTCTTCCAGCCATTCCACTTCCGGGCCGTAGCCAGAGACGTTCCAGCCGAAAAAGGTGACGGGATCACCCTCGCCGAGAGATGTGGCCAGGCCTGACAGCGGCATCAGAATCATCAGGGCATAAAGCACGAGGTGCCCCAGTTTCGCCAGGGTTGCCCAGTGCGCCGGTGGTGACAGTCGTGCGCGGTTGAGCCAGCGCCAGAGACCGCGAAAGATCACCAGTCCGAAGATGGTCAGGCCCAGGCTCTGGTGCCAGGCCATGAGAGACGCCTCGGACAGGGTATGTTCCAAAGCCTCAAACCAGACTTCGCTGGCAAGCATGACTAGCAGGAGAACCGCCATGATCCAGTGCACAGCCCGGGAAACGGCACCATAGCGGTTGTCAGCGTCCATCAATGTCATCTTGATTCTCCTTGATCAAATGATGGCGGGTTACCTTCCGGACCCCGCGCTGGCTGGTGGCAATCAGCTCCGGTGTCCGCCGCGAACCGGGGAACCGTACTGGTTAAATTCCTGCTCCCGGATCA
>JAWWAT010000629.1:0-2045 GCA_033721635.1 Marinobacter sp.
CGGGCATCAACCGCTGGATCTTCATTCCCCCCAAAGAGCGAATGAACGCCCAGCAGGACGATTACCTCTACTGCCAGATTCACAAGCATCCGATCAAGGACGGCAAGGGCCAGGCCAAGGTACTGCGAGTAATCGGGAAGGCGGGAGAACCCGGAATTGAACGCTCTTTCACCCTGGCTACCTTTGACCTGGCTGACACCTGGCCGGACGCGGTGCGTACACAAGCCGACAGCCTTGGTGAAAGCGATATTGAATCCCGGGAAGCCGGGCGTGAAGATCGCACGGGCCGCCCGTATGTGACCATCGATAGCCCGGGCACCCAGGACATGGACGATGCCCTGCTGGCCGAACCCAACGCCACCGGCTGGACCCTGTCGATTGCCATTGCCGACCCAACCGCTGTGATCGACACCGACAGCCCGGCAGAGCAGGAGGCGTTCAATCGCGCCACCGCCATTTACTTCCCGGGCGAGCCCCTGCCCATGCTGCCCGACAGCATCAGTACCCGCCTGTGCTCGTTGATGCCAGACGTGAAACGGCTGGCCCTGGTCTGCGATCTCCAGGTCAACAATGATGGCAGCCTCGGCGACTACAGCTTTCACCAGGCGGTTATCCAGTCCAAGGGCAAACTCAGCTATGAGCTCGTTTCCAACCTGATCGAAGGCCGGGAAGACGATGAGATCAAGGCGCTTCCGGACGCCGTTGCCAACAGCCTGGACCAATTGCACCAGGCAGCGACAGCACTCAGGAAATGGCGCAGCGAGCATGCTCTTTTAAGCGGAGACCGCCCGGAATTCCGCCTTCGGCTGGATGAAAACAAGCGTATCCGGCTGATTGAACCGTCCATCCAGAACGAGGCCCATCGCCTGGTGGAAGAGTGTATGGTCGCCGCTAACCGTTGCGCCGCAGACTTCCTGACCAACCAGGCCAGCGGGCTGTTTATCCAGCATCCCGGCCTACGGGATGATCGCGCCGATAACATCCGGGCACTGATCGACAGCCACGCACCCCATCTCTCGGGCGTTGACGCCCATCAAGCCGAGGGCTTCCGCAAACTGATGAAGGAAACCGACGCCCTGGAAGCCGAGGTGCCGGTCAAAGCGATACTGTCACGCCAGCTGGCCCGGGCCGAACTGAGCTTCAAGCCTGCGCCTCACCAGGGTATGGGCCTGGACGCCTACACCACCTTCACTTCGCCACTGCGCAAGTTCTCGGACTTCTATGTGCACCGGCTGATCAAGTCGGCTCTGTGGGACACCCCCATGAAGGCTTTGACCGAGGACCAGCTGGAGGCTCTACAAGCAGCCCAGATCCGCGCCCGCCAAGCGGCGAACAGCCTGGAAGCCTGGCTCAAGAGTGACTTCGCCAAAACGCTCGGCGAAGAACCCATGAGCGGCGTGATCAGCCGCACTGTGCCTGCCGGTTTCTTTGTAAGGCTGGATGCCAACGGATTGGAAGGGTTCGTCAGCTGCAAGGATCTGGATGGCAAATACAGCTTTGACCCCGTTACCCTTCGCCTGATCCACAACAAGAACGGGCGCATCTTCCAGCTGGAACAACCGGTAAAGGTAAGCTTTGCAGGGGTAGACGAGGAACGCAGGCAGATCAACTTCAAGCTGGTGGAAGCCGAGGAGATCCCTACCGGAACCAGCTCTGACGGCGGTTGAAAAACCACAGAGGCAGGCGCATCGTATCAATCAGAACATGATCCGATGATGGAGGTGCGCCATGCCCATCAGCCCAGACGAATTTCTCAAGAAATACGGTTTCGACAAGGAAGAGGAAGAACGGGACCACAGCCTCCGCCACAACGCCATGGAGCACGCAAAACACCTGCGCAGGCCCCATGCCGGAACGCCTCACGACTGGGAAGAGTGGGAGCGTTACAAGCGGGAACATCCGGATGAAGTAGAGGACGATTCCGACAGCTGATACCCGGCACTTACCCGGCCAGCATGTCCTCCAGCCGTTCATCCTTCGCCTGCCACTTTTCTCCAATCCAGGTCTTCACGTTCCGGCGGTGCTCTGCATCCGTTGAGTAGTCC
>JAWWAT010000630.1:0-2038 GCA_033721635.1 Marinobacter sp.
CCCAAGTGAGAAGGCTAGGGCCGCAACTAAAAGCTACGGCCCTAAGCCAGCAGCCTACCCCCCAAGCTTGCGAACAAGAATCTCATTAAAGAGCTTGGGGTTTCCCTGACCTTTAGAGGCTTTCATCAGCGGCCCCATGAAGCCACCAAGCATTTTCTTGCGCTTCTTGGGATCCTCTTCATTCTGATACTGCGCTACCTGATCCGGCATGCCGGCCAGAACCTCATCCACCATGGCTTCCAGTGCACCGGTGTCGGACACCTGTTTCAGTCCTTTCGCGTCAATGATCGCGTCAACGCTATCGTTCTCGCCAGACCACAAAGCCTCAAAGACCTTCTTCGCGCCGGCGGATGAGATGGTATTGTCGGCAATCCGCACAACCAGGTCACCGAGCTGGGCGCCGGTGATGGGAGCGTCGGCGACGGATTTCTCTTCCGCATTCAGGCGGGCAGAGAATTCGCCCTGGATCCAGTTGGCCACCAGCTTGGCATCTTTGCCGTGGCTGGCGGCTTCTTCGAAGAAGGCGGCCAGTCTCGAATCGCCACTGAGCAAGCTGGCATCGTAGTCGTTCAGGCCGTATTGATCCTTGAAGCGAGTCTTGCGGGCGTCCGGCAGTTCCGGAAGGCTGTTGCGGGCTTCTTCGATGAACGAATCATCGATTTCCACCGGCAACAGGTCCGGGCAGGGGAAGTAGCGGTAGTCGTTGGCTTCTTCCTTGGTGCGCATGGAGCGGGATTCGTCGCGGTCGCCGTTGTACAGGCGGGTCTCCTGAACGATGCTGCCGCCGTCTTCCAGAATATCCATCTGGCGCTCGACTTCGTGGGCGATGGCCTGTTCCATGAACCGGAAAGAATTCAGGTTCTTGGTTTCGGTACGCGTGCCCAGCGTGTCCGATCCCTTGGGCTTCAACGAAATGTTCACGTCAAACCGCATGGAGCCCTGGGACATATCGCCGTCGCAGATGCCGAGAGACGTAACAATGCTGTGCAGTTTCTTGGCAAAGGCGACCGCTTCTTCCGCGTTGTTCATATCCGGTTCGGTCACCACCTCAATCAGCGGTGTGCCTGCCCGGTTGAGATCCACGCCGGTCATGCCATGGAAATCTTCGTGCAGGGATTTGCCGGCGTCTTCTTCCAGGTGAGCGTGGTGAATTCGAACGCGCTTGGTCTCACCACTCGGAAGGTCAATGTCCACGTAACCGGGACCAACGATTGGGCGCTCCAGTTGGGTGGTCTGATAACCCTTGGGTAGATCCGGGTAGAAGTAGTTCTTCCGCTCGAACACCGACCGGCGCTCAATTTCGGCGTTCACTGCCAGCCCGAACATCACCGCATATCGGAAAGCCTGCTCATTGGGCACCGGCAGGGTGCCGGGCATGGCCAGGTCAACGGCGTTGGCCTGGGTGTTGGGCTCGGCGCCGTAGGCGGTGCTGGAGCCGGAAAAAATCTTGGTCTTGGTGGCGAGCTGAACGTGAATTTCCAGCCCGATCACAATGTCCCACTGCATACTCGTTCTCCTGTCCCGGGCTTATTGCGGTTCACGCTGGTGCCAGTCGGTCACCTGCTGGAATTGATGGGCGGCGTTCAACAAACGGGCCTCGGAGAAGTAATCCCCGATGATCTGCAGACCCACCGGCAGACCGTCCACGAAACCGGCCGGCACTGACATGGCCGGAACACCCGCCAGGTTGATGGCGATGGTGAAGACGTCTTCGAGGTACATGGTCACAGGATCACTGGTCTTCTCGCCCTGGATAAAGGCAGGCGAGGGCGTGGTCGGGCTCATCAACACGTCCACTTCCTTGAAGGCATTGATGAAATCCTGCTGGATAAGGCGACGCACCTTCTGGGCCTTGAGGTAATAGGCATCGAAATAGCCGGCGGACAGGGCATAGGTGCCCACGAGAATCCGGCGTTTCACCTCTTCGCCGAAACCCTCCGCCCGGGAGCGGGTGTACAGATCCATCAGATCCTTCGGGTCCTCGCAGCGGTAGCCATAGCGCACACCGTCAAACCGGGACAGGTTGGCGGAAGCTTCG
>JAWWAT010000631.1:0-2034 GCA_033721635.1 Marinobacter sp.
GCACGTTGAGGAGATAGGCCACGGCCTCTGCCGTGGCCAGATGGTGTTCCCCGGGCGCCTTTCGTATGGCATAGGCCGAGGCCGGCGGACGGGCGAAATGGAAGCGCGGCAACGCGGACAATGCCGGATTCTGATGAAGGATTCTGGCGGCCTTGCGCCAGGTGCCGTCCAGGATGATCCAGTGATCGATCTGGCTGATGTCCGAGGTTTCGAGAGCGTCGCTGCCGGGCCCCGGAAACAGCAGTGCAGGGTTCCCGGCTACGGTGTCGATAGTGAAACCGGTTTCATGGAACTCTTCCGGCGTCTCGCCGCAGAATACTTCCAGGTTATTGAGGCATTGGCTCAGTATGCGGACTGTACCCTTGGCATGACCGACCTCGGTTGGGTGTTGAAGGACCGAAACCAGGGTGCGGTTCGGCACCGGGGCGCAGACTTCACAGACACAGATATTCAGGTGCATGCCACAATCGGAACAAATCGGTCTGGGCAACCCCGCTACCCCACGAAAATACGTTTCGCCAACCCGGCCCCGCGCCAGCCCTGAATGGCCAGTGTACTGACCAAGCCACCGATCATGGCGCCCACCACGCCACAGGTGAGAATATCCTGGCCGGTGAGATACAGCCCGGGAATGTCGGTTTTCGGTTTCAGCCAGTCCTGTTCGAAGCGCTCGGGATTGTGGTCCAGCCCGTAGAGTTCGCCCCGGCCATAGCGGCAGAACCAGGCGGTGGAGAGTGGCGTGGAAGTTTCCACGTAATCCACTTTGCCCCGAAGCTGCGGCAGTTTCTTGTACATCACTTCCAGCAGCTGGTCGGTGATCTTCTGTTTCAGAGCCTCGTAATCTTCGCCTCGTTTGCCCCAGATGGTGTCCTGCCAGGGTTCGAACATCTCCCAGGTGGTCGGTGCAACAATCTCGATGGTGGAGGTGCCTGGCCAGCGGTTCTGGTAATCCGGATCCTTGGCTGCCGGGAAGGAGATATACACCACCGGAAACTCCGTGTTTTCCGGGTCATCCAGGAACTGCTGCACGTTGTCGTCGTGATTGGCGCTGGGATAGATCCAGAAGTTGGTTCGGGGCAGGCCGAGTTCCTCGGGCGTGCCCTTCAGGCCGATATACAGGCCGATGTGGGGCATAGAGGGAATAATGTGCCGGCGTTTGCTCTTGTAGCCGACTTTTTCGGCAGCATCGGCTGGCAGCAGTTTTTCGAAGGTGTTGATCACTCCGGCGTTGCTGATGACCAGCGGTGCCCGGATTTCCTCCCCATCCGCCATGCGCACGCCGGTTGCCTTGCCTTTTTCCACCAGAATGTCGGTGACGTCGGCATAGGTGAACACTTCGCCGCCGGGCTCTTGAATAACGGGAATAATGGTCTTGGCAATCTCTGACGCGCCGCCGACGGGGTAAAAGCCGCCGTAGAGGTAGTGTTTGGCGATCAACGCATGGACCATAAAGCTGGACTGCATGGGGGTGACGCCGCAGTCGCCCCACTGGCCGGTGATGGCCCCGATAAGCTCCTGGTTGTCGGTGAGCTCGCTGAGGACTTCCCAGGTGGTCTTGTTGAAACAGTCCGGCAAGGCAATGTCGAGCCCCTTGTTAATGACAGGGCTGAGGATGCCGGGCGTGAGCTTGGAGAGGGTGTACCACTGCATACCATCCGCCACTTTGCCCAGCAGTTTCACGTACCGGTCGATGGCCTCCTGTTCGTCCGGGAAGGCACTGAGTAATGAATGCCTCAGTCCCTCCTTCCCGGCGCGCAGATTCACCACCTTGTCGCCCAGGAAGAACCGATCGTAGTTCTCGTCCATCGGTGCCCATTCCAGCTTGCCATCGGTAATGTAATCGAACAGGCGACGACCCAGGGTGTGGGGGGAGCCCATATCGCCAATGTAATGGACGCCCACGTCCCATTCGTAGCCGTTGCGGGCATAGCTGTGGGTGTAGCCGCCCGCGGTGTAATGCTGCTCAAGCACGAGGACCTTCTTGCCAGCTTTCGACAGGCACGCGGCGGTTGTCAGCCCGCCAATGCCGGAGCC
>JAWWAT010000632.1:0-2003 GCA_033721635.1 Marinobacter sp.
GCCGCTCAAGAATGGCCCGCTGCCGGGCTTCGGTAGGTTTCGGCATCTACGCTCCAGTTCCGGATTTCACTCGGGCTTTGCGCCGATTTCCTCGAACGCCTGCACCAGCGTATCCGGTTCCTGGGCACCAGAGATCAGGTATTTACCGTTGACGATGAACGCTGGCACGGCAGAAACGCCGGCCTGTTGGTAGGTGGCTTCGTCCTCCCGGACCACATCGGCGTATTGGTCAGACTTCAGAATCTGCTCCGCCCTGGCGCGATCGAGCCCAAGACTCTCGACACAGCCCAGTAACACGTTCTGGTCTGAAACATCCTCTGCCTTTCCGAAATAAGCCTCAAACAACGCCTGCTTCATCTCCGTCTGCTTGCCTTGCTCCGCAGCCCACTTAACCAGTCGATGGGCATCGAAGGTGTTGCAGGTGAAACGCTCCTGCATTTTCTCAAAATTAAGGCCCAGATCCTTCGCAATGGTCATCATCTGGTTTTGGGTTGCGCGCATCTCATCCTCGCTTCGGCCGTACTTGCGGGCCAATGCCGGAAGGATGGGCTCCCCCTCACCCGTATGATCCGGGTTCAGTTCAAAGGCATGCCACTGGACGCCAAACTCGTATTCAGGCGCCAACTGTTTCATGGCCTGCTCCAGGCGCGCATAACCAATCGCACACCAGGGGCAGGCGATATCGGAAACTATGTCGATTTTGATCGCTTTCATGGCATATCCCGTTCATTGCGTTTAAACACGATACCGACAGCCTAACACGTAGACAGATCAGCCATCTCCTGCCAAGTGCTCCCGGATTAGCTCCGCCATCTGCCTTGCAGGTTCAGTCGGGCGGCCCGGTGGCCTATGCAGGGCCATCTCGATGGATTGCAGGGCCGGCATACCGCTGCGCTCATCCAGCACGCGCAGTTGGGGCGTGAGCATGTCACGGGTTACCGGCACAACCGCCAGACCAGCCACTACCACAGGCATAAGCCCGGTCATGGACTGGCTGGAATAGGCCAGCCGCCATTGCCTCCCCGCAGAAAACAGCGCCTGCTCCGCCACCTCCCTGAACACATCGGCGCCCGGCGAATAGAGCGCAAGCGGGATAGGATCTGCCAGGGACGGCTGCTTCTCGGCGCCGACCGCCCACACCAGCGGCTCCCGGCGAATCACTTCGCCTCCTGGCGAGCGGGTCTGGCGTGTCACAACCGCCAGATCCAGCTCACCAGCCTGCACCTGCTCCAGCAGCCTGACACTCGAGCCGCAGATAACCTGTAGCTGAACGGCCGGGAAGAGCTGGCTGAAATGGGAAAGAACGGAAGTCAGCAAAAACGCATAGTCTTCCGGGATACCAAGGCTCAGTTGCCCTGAAACCTGCCGCTGCTGCAATGAATCCAATGCCTCGTTGTTCAGGGCCAGCATCTTGCGGGCGTAGCCGATCAGCTGGTCACCCTCTGCGGTGAACCGTATACGTCGGCCCTCTCGCTCATGAAGTGACACTTCCAACAAGGCCTCCAGTCGATGCAGCTGCATGCTCACGGTTGACTGGGTATACGCAAGCCGGTCGGCCGCCGCGGTAACCGTTCCGATGTCGGCAATGGCCACCAGCGTTTGCAGCACGGTCAGATCAAGAATCCTGGGACGCAAATCATCAACTCCTGTGATGTTTTTTATCAAAAACCGTTGTTTTTGTGATGCTTAAACCGAGTATATCCTGCCGTTGTCAGATCGCAACACACCGGCTTAAAGGAGCACTGCCCATGAGGATTCTTAACGCGACCGTCGGCCTGCCAAACATCCTGAGCATCATCGCCGCTCTGGTTGCCGTGGTGCTGTGGGCCGTCGCGCCTCTGCTCGTGGATGCAGCACGCTCTATCCCGCCGTTTCAGCTTACGACCATCGCCCTGATCAGCGGCGCCCTGGCCGTGCTGCCCATGAGTCTGCGAGGCCGCGAAGCGCGCAAATCCGTGCAAGTCTCCTGGCAATGGAAACTGGTTATTTTCGGGCTTGTGCCA
>JAWWAT010000633.1:0-2001 GCA_033721635.1 Marinobacter sp.
GAACACGCGCACTGGGGAGATTTTCCGTCTCGCCTGCGGGAAGCGTTTCCCGAGCACCTTTTCCACACGGTGGATCTGCCTGGCACGGGGGTGCACTACCGGGAAAGCAGCCCGTCAACCGTGGCGGCTATCCGGGAGAAGATTTCCGGGCAGGTCAGCCATATACCCGGCCCCTTCAGCGTCCTGGCCCTCTCGATGGGCGGCATGGTGGCCCTGGACTGGGCCCAGCATGCTCCCGCGGGCCAGATTCAGAATCTGGTTCTGATCAACACCAGTTCCGGTTTCAGCCCACCCTGGCAACGCATGCGCCCCGGGGCATGGCCCAGGTTGCTGCGACTGCTGGGGCGCCGGGAGCTGTTTGATCGCGAGCGTGACATTCTCCGTCTCACGTCCAATCGTGAGGTTCCCTTGTCACTGGCCAAGCGGTGGTACAGCATCCAGCGGCAACGCCCGGTCCATCCCCGGAATGCCCTCAAACAGTTGACTGCAGCGGCCCGCTATAAGCCGGGCGAAAAACGACCGATGTCAGACGCCCTGTTGCTGGCCAGCCGGGGCGACCGGATTGTTCACTGGCGATGCAGTGCGGCGCTCGAAGAGCGCTGGCAATGGACCATGAAATTGCACCCGGATGCAGGGCATGACCTTCCCCTCGACGAGCCGGAGTGGATCATCCAGCAACTTCGCAACTGGTTGCCACGCTAGCGCCGGTTGCTTGACGCAACTCTTCTTTCCGGTCAGTCTTCTCGTTCCGAACCGCCTGAGCCGTCATTGATAAAGAACGGAGCTGACAATAATGAAAATCTTCGAAACCAAAACTGCCCCAAATCCACGCCGCGTGCGCATGTTTATGGCCGAGAAAGGCCTGCTGGACAAGGCCGAATTCATTGAGATCGACTTGCAGAAAGGTGAAAATCTGACGCCAGAGTTTGTCGCTCGAAATCCGATGAAGAAAGTGCCCGTGATGGAGCTGGAGGATGGCACCTGTATTGCCGAGACCATGGCGATCTGCCGATATTTCGAGGAAAGCTACCCGGATACACCGAGCCTGCTGGGTGATACTCCGCTCGAAAAGGCTCAGCTCGAACAATGGCTGCGGTGGATTGAGCTGTTCTTCTTCATGCCTACCGGCATGTGCTTCCAGCACACTACCGGCTACTTCAAGGACCGGATGAATCCGATCAAGGAGTGGGGCGAGGAATGCGGCAAGAACGTCGAAAAGTTCATGCATTTCCTGGACGAGCAGCTGGAAGGTAAAGAATACATCTGTTGCGACCGCTTCACCGCCGCAGATATCAATGCCTTTACTACGGTTGCTTTTGCCCGTGTGGTCGGAATCCGGATCAAGCCAGAGCAGGCCAACCTGCAGGCCTGGTACGATCGCATTAAGGAACGCCCCTCTGCTCAGGCCTGAGGCACGGGCTATCAAGGAACCGGAAGAGAGACCTTAATGACCACAACGGATTCAAGACTCCAGTGCGCGCTGGCGGCGATCGACACGGCGAATCAGGCCGACCCCAACCGTGAGTCTTTTGGCGACGAACGCCTGCCCAAGGAATACGCCTACAGCCTGCACATGACGCGCTGGCTGTTCGAGCTTGAATCCGACCCTTCCGAACGAATGCAGATCGCCTGCCGCGCCCAGCATATCGAGCGCTGGACCATGCCCCGCAAGGACTACCCGGAGGGCAGGAAAGCCTATTACCAGTGGCGCCAGGCCTGCGGCCGGATGCATGGCAAGCGGGCTGCGGAAATCATGGCGGAGTGCGGTTATCCGCAGGACGAGTGTGAGCGGGTAGAGACTATCCTGACCAAGCGGGAGCTACGGCAGGATGCCGACACGCAACTCCTGGAGGACGTGGCCTGCATGGTGTTCCTGGAGAGGTACTTCGCGGATTTCTACGAGGAAAAAGCGGAGTACGATCGGGAAAAGTGGTTACGCATTGTCCGCCGGACCTGGGGCAAGATGTCGCCCCGTGGGCATGAGGCGGCACTCAAGCTGGC
>JAWWAT010000634.1:0-1995 GCA_033721635.1 Marinobacter sp.
GAAGCCGGTGCCCAGTGCCGCTTCAAGATTCCCGGCGTACTGGCCCTGATAGAAGCGCTGGTTGAAGTCGGCCGTTGAGGCTGTAGAAAAACCCCGAAATCCCCCTCGGTTTTGGTAGCATCAGGCAAAAGGACAAGGAGTGGTCAGATGCCCCGCTTCAAGCATTACAACTACGACCAGGACGCCATGGTCGTGATCAACTACCAGGAACAGCTTCAGCCCGGCACCTTTGAACATGCGGTGCACTACCTGATCGAGCACAAGCTGGAGCTGTCGGTCTTCCACCCCACGTACCGCAACGAAGACACCGGCCGGCTGGCCTATGATCCGGCCATCCTGCTCAAGATCATCCTGTTCGCTTACTCCAAGGGCATCACCTCCAGCCGCGAGATGCAGTGGTGCTGTGAGACCAACATCATCTTCAAGGCGTTGTCCTGCGATACTGTTCCGCACTTCACCACCCTGGCCAAGTTCGTCAGCAGCCACTCGGATGCGATCGAAGAACTGTTCGAGCAGGTGCTGCTGGTGTGTCATGAGCAGGGACTGCTGGGTAACGAACTCTTCGCCATCGACGGTTGCAAGATGTCTTCGAACGCAGCGAAGGAATGGTCTGGCACCTTCAAAGAGCTGGAAGAGAAACGTGCCAAGTTGCGACGGCTGGTTCGTCATCATCTCAAGGCCCATTACGAGCGGGACGAGGCGGAAACCGAAGCCGAACTGGATCGGGATATCCGACGAGCGAAAACCATCCTCTCGCTGGATGAGGCGGCAAAGAAAGTCGACCGTTTCCTAAAGACGAACCGCCCAAGGATGGGCCGGGGGAAACGGAACAAGGAAGTGAAGAGCAACCTCACCGATAACGAAAGCGCCAAGATGACCACCAGCAAAGGCACGATCCAGGGCTATAACGGTGTGGCCACGGTGGACAAGAAACACCAGATCATCATCGATGCTCAGGCCTTTGGCGAAGGCCAGGAACACCACACCCTGCAACCGGTTCTGGAGAGTGTTGAAGTCCGCTTCAAGAAATTGGGCATTGCCGACAACATCTACCGGCAAGGCACCATCGTTACCGCCGACACCGGCTTCGCCAACGAAGCGAACATGAACTACCTGCACGAACGGCAGATCAATGGCTACGTGCCGGACAACAAATTCCGCAGCCGTGACCCGAAGTTCCAGAACCAGAAAGACAAATACGGCAAACGCCATCAGAACCAGCCAACCACCGGCTGGAAAGAGATCATCCCGGCCAGTGAATTCCAGTTCGATCCGGTGAACCTGACGTGTATTTGCCCGGCGGGCGAGCGCCTCAAGTACCAGGGTACCCGGGCAGACCAGAACAGCCAGAGCCGAGCCTACTTCCAGGGTCGTTTGCTGCAATGCCGTCACTGCCCAAAGAAGCACCAGTGCATGCACAATCCAGAGGCCGCCGACCATCGCAAAGGCAAAGGCCGACAAGTGTCGTTCACCCTTGAGCACAAGCGCCTACCCAACTACACCGACTGGATGAAGCACCGGGTGGACAGCCCGCAGGGTAAAGAGATCTACAGTCACCGCATGTCGGTGGTGGAACCGGTGTTCGGCAACATTGGCACGAATAAGGGCCTGAATCGCTTCAGCTTGCGGGGCAAGAAGAAGGTGCAGGGCCAGTGGCAGCTATACTGCCTGGTGCACAATATTGAGAAGCTGGCGAATTACGGGCGGATGGCGGCGTAATGCTGAGAGCGGAAGTGCCGGAAGAGCATCTGCTGGAAACCAGCAATACCGCCGGCGAGAAGGCCCCAAAGGCTGAAACTGACGGCTGAACATCGAAATCACGGGAATCGGCCAGTTGATGGCTGCGATAAAAATGGCAGGAATCAGGCGTTGGGAATGACTCGGAATTGGGTTTTTCTACAGCCTCGTTATGTGGATATGTAATTAGGAGAGAAAATGTTTTCCGAAAAGGATGTGAAAGACTATATCTCTATAAGAAATCAGGTTCGAGCGAAC
>JAWWAT010000635.1:0-1993 GCA_033721635.1 Marinobacter sp.
AAGATCCGGTAGCGGTAGCTGTTCACTGTCTTCGGGCTCAGGCACAGCTTGTCGGAGATATCCTGTACCTTCTGGCAATCCACCACCATCATGGCAATCTGCATTTCCCGTTCGGAAAGCCGGTCGAACAACGACAGTTCGCCGTCGTCATCCCGATCACCGCCGCCGAGCTGCTTCAGGGCCATCTTCTGGGCGATTTCCGGGCTGATGTAACGCTGGCCGGTATGGGCCATACGGATGGCGCGGACCATCTCTTTGATATCAGCACCTTTGGTGATGTAGGCCGTGGCACCGCTTTGCATAACGCGGGTCGGGTAGGGATCGTCCGCGCAGGCGGTCACCACAATCACACGAATGGAATCATCAATGCGGAGGATACGACGGGTTGCTTCGAGCCCCCCGATGCCCGGCATGCGGATATCCATCAGTACTATGTCCGGCCGCTGCTGACGGACGAAATCGATGGCATCCTCGCCGGATGACGCCTGCCCGATGACTTCAATGTCCGGGTTGTCAGCCAGCATCCGGGTGATACCGGACCTCACCAGCTCATGGTCATCTACAACCAGTACCCTGATCAAAATTCACCTCGCACACGGCTTTCGGGAAAACAGCGCGATTGTAACGTTTAGTTCAGGCCCCGGGTAGGTGCAAACACAAATACCGTGACAGACCCGACGCCTAACCCGGTACACCCAGACCGGCGGTATTCTCAACCGGATCGAACCAGACCACCAGCTCGCCCCGTCGCACCGCCGACATCACCCTGCTCTGCTCGCCCATGGGGTTTTCGGTATCGTTCAGCCCGTGGTACCGGGTGCAATATTCCTCCACCAGGCCCTGAAGCTGGTCTTCGCTCAGTAACTCGGTGTCGACAATGAACTTTTCCTGTCTGGGATCTTGCTCTGGCTGGTTTTCGGGGCTGTCAGTCATACTACCTCCTGTGACGCCACCATGTTACGAGTTATGGCGGCAAGGTAGAAGCCCGGAAAGGGATTCCGGGCAGACACTCGTTGATCAGGCAGGTTCTGCGGCGGTTCGGAAACGAGCGATCAACTGGCGCATGGAAACCGACTCCTGCCTCAGCGCCTCGCTGATGGTTCGGGTTTGCTCGACGCTATCGATAAGGAAATCGGCGCTTTCGTCCAGCGCTGTTGAACGGCGGCCTACCCGCCCGATCTCATCCCGCTGCATCGCCACGGCGGAGCTTATCTCGGCACTGTGATTCTCGAGGTCCACAAACTGGCCCTGCAATGACTGGAGGTGCCCTTTGAGTGCGGCCAGATGCTCACGGTTGCTGCTGCCGGCATCGCGCATCTCTTCCAGAAGCACATCAACACTGCTGACCCCGGATACCAGGTCCTGAACCCACTGGGAGATATTCCGGGTAGAGTCAGAGGTGCGGCGGGAAAGGGTCCGAACCTCATCGGCCACCACCGCAAAGCCGCGACCATGTTCGCCCGCGCGAGCGGCCTCGATGGCGGCGTTCAGTGCCAACAGATTGGTTTGCTCGGCAATGTCGGCAATGACCCCGATAACCTGCTCAATCTTGCCCGTGGATTCGTTCAGGGCGTGGATGGAGGCAGAAACGCGGGAAATCACATCCACCGTATGCTCCGCAGCCTCTTCGCTCGTGGTCAGTCGACTCTGAACTTCCTCATTGCCCGCTACTGCGGATTTCACAGTGCTTGCGGACTCCTCTGTGGCTCGCTCGATGGCTGAGGCCTGATCGGCAATGGCCACCATGGACTGGCTCACGTCATTGATCTGCTTCCGGGTCTGCTCCGATGCTGCCTGTAGAGATTCGGCACCGTTATCCAGGGCGCTGGAACGTTCATCAAGGCCACCGGCCGCTGAGCGAATGTCTGCGATAAAGTGCTCGAATCGGGAGACCAGACCGCCCAATGCCTTTGCAACGCCGGCCACTTCGTCCTGCCCCTTCAAGACAGGCACCCGTGTAAGGTCGGCGTTTTTCTCCATGGCAACCAGGTCG
>JAWWAT010000636.1:0-1978 GCA_033721635.1 Marinobacter sp.
AACTGTAATATCCGCACAGGTTAACAGCGACAACCCAGAATCAGACCGTTCGACGGAGAATTACCATGCGCAATGCTGACCTCGTCACCCGTGGCCTCAAGTCCGTGTGGCACCCCTGCACCCAGATGAAAGACCATGAAGGCGCTGTACCCCTGGTGCCCATCAAGCGGGGCGAAGGTGTCTGGCTGGAAGACTTTGAAGGCAATCGGTTTATCGATGCCGTCAGCTCCTGGTGGGTCAATCTGTTTGGCCACGCCAATCCGAGAATCAACGCGGCTATCCAGAAGCAGATCGGCGAACTTGAGCACGTTATCCTTGCTGGCTTTACTCACGAGCCGGTGGTCAATCTGTCCGAGCGTCTCATCGAAGTTACTCCACCGGGCCTCAACAAGGTTTTCTACGCCGACAACGGCTCCTCGGCCATCGAAGCCGCCCTGAAGATGAGCTTTCACTACTGGAAGAACCACGGCAAACCGGGCAAGAAAAACTTCGTGAACCTGAGCAACAGCTACCACGGTGAAACCCTGGGTGCGCTGGCACTCGGCGATGTCTCGCTCTACAAGGACACCTATCAGCCGCTGCTCATGGAAGTACTGACAGCGCCTTCACCTGACGCCTTCAACAAAGAGCCGGGCGAGACCGACGAAGACTATGCCTTGCGCCAGTTTGATGCCATGGAAAAGCTGTTGGCAGAAAAGCATGAAGAAATCTGCGCCGTGGTGGTGGAGCCACTGATCCAGTGCGCCGGCGGGATGCGGATGCACCATCCAATCTACCACACCAAGCTGCGGGAAGCCTGCGACCGCTATGGCGTGCATTTGATTGCCGACGAGATCGCCGTTGGTTTTGGCCGCACCGGTACCCTGTTTGCCTGTGAACAGTCAGGCATCACTCCGGACTTCATGTG
The DNA here is from genome assembly GCA_033721635.1 of Marinobacter sp. Taxonomy (GTDB): domain Bacteria; phylum Pseudomonadota; class Gammaproteobacteria; order Pseudomonadales; family Oleiphilaceae; genus Marinobacter. The sequence goes on from JAWWAT010000636.1 coordinate 908, forward strand.
CCTGTCCAAGGGGCTCACCGCCGGCTACCTGCCACTGTCGGTGGTGCTCACAACCGATGATGTCTACAACGCCTTCTACGATGACTACGAAACCCTGAAAGCCTTCCTCCACAGCCACAGTTACACCGGCAACCCCATTGGTTGCGCCGTGGCGCTGGCGACCCTGGATATCTTCCGTGATGACAATGTCATCGAGAGCAACCGCAGACTGTCCACGTGCATGGCCGAATCCGTGGCCCACCTGGCAGATCACCCCAATGTCGGAGACATCCGCCAGCATGGCATGACTATGGCGGTGGAAATGGTAAAAGATAAAGCGTCGAAAACGCCCTTCCCGTGGCAGGAACGCCGTGGCATTCGCGTTTACCAGCATGCACTGACCCGCCAGGCCTTGCTTCGCCCCCTGGGTAATGTGGTTTACTTCATGCCGCCTTACGTGATCACCGAAGAGCAGATCCGCCACCTCGGCCAGGTTGCAACGGAAGGCATCGAGATCGCGGTTCGCGACTGACAGCCGCCCGGAACCTGAGAGACCAGCCAATGCGCATACCCCGCATCTATACCGATTCCGCCCTCAGGGAGGGCGGCACTGCAGCACTTGATGACAATGCCGCCCAACACGTCGGCCGGGTATTGCGGATGCAGCCGGGACAGGAACTGCTGCTTTTCAACGGCGATGGCAACGACTACCCCGCCACCATCATCGGCGCCAGCAAGAAGAACGTGGAAGTCCAGGTGGGCACTCCACAACCCAACGCCACCGAATCCCCCCTGGAAATCGTCCTCGGCCAGACCCTTTCCAAGGGTGACCGCATGGACTACGCGGTGCAGAAAGCGGTGGAAATGGGCGTTACCCGCATCGTGCCACTGACCACCGAAAGGTGCGACGTAAAACTCAAGGGGGACCGGGAAGACAAGCGCCTGCGCCACTGGCAATCGGTCGCTATCAGCGCCGCCGAACAGTGCGGTCGTGCACGAGTACCCGAGATCCTGCCGGTGATGACCGTTTCCGAGTGGCTGGAACACAGTCGGGACTGCGAAGTCCGCCTTGTGTTGCATCACCGCACCGAG
>JAWWAT010000637.1:0-1970 GCA_033721635.1 Marinobacter sp.
CACCAAGACCGCCATTCTCATTGTGGAGTTCGCCATGCAGTTACGACAGTCCGGCTTGTCTGCCGCAGAGGCTGCCGAGAAAGCGGCCGTACTGCGCTTTCGGGCGGTATTGATGACAGCCCTGTCTTTCGTGCTCGGCGTGCTACCGTTGGTCTTTGCCAGTGGCGCCGGGGCGGCAAGCAGGGTAAGCCTTGGTATCACAGTTCTCAGTGGCATGGTTGCCGCCACCGTACTCGGGACCTTGCTGGTTCCGGTGTTTTACAAATGGATCCAGTCTGTCCGGGATCGCCGACAACCGGCGGCGTAATCCCCCTGCCGGTTCAGGCAGAGGGCTGAAAATAGAAGGCATCCATGGCAAGAACGCCATGCTCGATACCGCCATCAATCAGCACACCGGGTTGCTGATCCCCGGCCGCACCGGCCGCCACAAACAGAGGCAGGAAATGCTCGGTGGTCGGGTGCGCGCGTTGGGCGTGTGGAGCTTTCTCCAGCGTTGCGATCAGTTGCTGATGGTCGCCTGCTGTCACTTTTGCACGAACCCAGTCCGTAAATTCCCGCGCATAACCAGAGGCGTTCTCGTCGCCCCAGCGAACTTCGTACAGATTCTGGGTACGGCTGCCTGATCCGACGATAAGCACACCCTCATGTTCGAGTGGCTGCAGAGTCTGGCCCAGCTGCCAGGCTGACTCAGGGTCAAGATCCATTGGCATCGAAACCTGGAACACCGGAACCGAATGATCGGGGAAAAGGTGCATCAAGGGAACCCAGGCCCCATGATCCAGCCCCCGGGTTTCGTCTGCTCTGGCGTTCCAGCCCCCTGCCTCCAGCAACGCCAGGGCGGTGCGCGCCAGTTCCGGTTGGCCGGATGCCGGATACTCAAGATCATAAAGTTCGGATGGAAAACCGCGAAAATCATGAATGGTCCCGGGCGTTGCCGAAACGCCTACCCGTATTTCCGGGGTCATCCAGTGCGGCGAAACGACCAGCACGGCTTCGGGTCTGGTGAGGCGTTTACCCAGCTCCGTCAGGGCCGGGCCAGCAAGGCCCGGCTCCAGTGCGAAGGTAGGAGCGCCGTGGGAAACAAACAGACTCATGATTTGCTCCTCCGATTTGCAGTGCTCAGCGGGCTGCGATCGCGCGGTCGATGGAAGCGCGGCCTGCGCCGCTGAATACCAGGGACACAGATACTGCCAGCAGGGCCAGGCCAAACTCGTAACCATTGTTACTCATGAACAGGCCGTTGCCGATATGAACACTGAAAATGGCGACCAGCATGGCAAATGCAAGTACCGCGCTTGCAGGGCGAACCAGCAGGCCGATGATCAGAGCCAGGCCACCGAAGAATTCTGCACCGCCGGCCAGCAGGGCCATCAGGTAGCCCGGGCTCAACCCGATGGAATCCATCCATTGCCCCGTGCCTTCCAGGCCGTAGCCGCCGAACCAGCCAAACAGTTTCTGGGCGCCGTGAGCGGCGAAAATGATGCCGACGGGAATCCGGAGGGCCAATGCGCCCCAGCCTGCGTCAGTGGTGATCAGTTTGTTCAGGAATGCGTTTTTCATGATGAATCTCCTTGGGTGTGTTTTGACCGTGGTAGAATTTTACAAATATCAATAAACGGGATAAACATGGCTTTATTGAATTAACTGTTCCGGAAATCGAAACAATGGATCGACTGTTGGAGATGCAGACGTTCTGCAACGTGGTTGAGGCCGGCAGCTTCGTCGCAGCGTCGGAGAACCTTGGAATGTCCAAGGCCGCTGTCTCGCGCTATGTCAGCGAACTGGAAAGTCGTCTGGGGGTTCGGCTGCTGCAGCGGACCACCCGCCGCCTGTCGCTCACGGGGGAGGGCGAGGTGTTCTATGTCCGGTGCCGCGAATTACTGGCCGGTGTTGAGGAGGCCGAAGCAGAAATAACCGCCCGTAATGATGTCGCACGGGGCACGTTGAGGGTGAATGCGCCAGTGAGCTTC
>JAWWAT010000638.1:0-1964 GCA_033721635.1 Marinobacter sp.
GCCTCCGAATATCGCCCCATGCGATGGAGGTAGGTCGCAAGGCCGAAGCGGGAACCCGGCAGGGCTGAGAGCGCCTCCAGCCGGTCCTCATAGTCTTTCCGCAATTCGTTGATGCGTTCCCTGTCTCCGGCTGTGAATCGATCCAATGGCACGCTCGCAGTCGAGCGAATAGCCTGATCCCTGACGGCCCTCGGCTGCTCGTCGGAAGTCAGGGAGCTGAGCAGGCCGAGACTGTCGTCTAGCGGGATTCCGGAGAAGGCAGCGGCGGAATACGCCTGGACCAGCGGTTGTTTCGACAGAAGTCCGGAACGCAGGGCGGATACGCCAGTCTGGCCGAATGAAGAGAGGTGCTCGGCTGCGGTCGCCCGTGCAATGGATGGCTGAGTGCGGTCCCTGACCAGACTGGCCAGTCGGATGAAGGCATCGTTCTCCGCGTTCCTGAACGCATCCAGTGCTACCGCAAAGTGTGCCGGCTTGTTGTCAGATGACGGATACCATTGGGCCAGAGTCTGCTGTGCCCACTCAGCCGAACGATCATCGTGGCAGTCATTGCATGCATTGGGGCTGCCTGTTTGAAGGGTCAGGTCCGGTCGAGGAACGCGAAAACTGTGATCCCGGCGAGGATCAACCACCATGTAGGTTTCGTCGGTCATGTGGCAATTCACGCATTGGGCGCCTTCCGATCCCGCCGGATGATGATGGTGTTCGGGCGAATCGTAATTGAGCGGCTGAATACCGGCGAACCTGGGCGGTGGTGCCTCATTGTGACACTGGGTGCAGAGTGCATTGCCCTCGGCAATCACCTCCGTGGTATGGGGATCGTGGCAGTCCAGGCAAGTCACGCCGGCCTTGTACATGGCGCTCTGAATGAACGACCCGTATACATAGACCTCCCCCTGTATCTGGCCGTCGGCATGGTAAAGATCTGGTCTGAGGGTCGCTGGCAGAGCCTTGTCCAGATAGGCCTCATGGGCATGCTGTCCATCCTTTAGAGCCTGTCGTCGGCTGTGGCAGTAGGCGCAGGTTTCCACAATTTTCTCTGAGTCCATGGTGCCGAAATCGACGGTCAGCCCCAGAGCTCCTGTTTCGGGCGCCTTGTCGGCTCCAGCCTCGTAACTTTGCGCCCATTCCACATGCTCCCGTCCTGGTCCGTGGCAGCCCTGGCATCCAACATTCTGTTCCTGCCAGGTGGTGGCAAAGCTGTCTGTTTCCGCGTCGTAGTCCATGGTCAGAAAGGTGGAGTGGCAATCCGCACACATGGCGTTCCAGTTCTGGTATCTGCCGGTCCAGTGCAGGGGATCGTCCGGTGTGAAGGCCTGACCGGGGTAAAGGGAAAACCAGCGCTGGCCTCCTTCGTTTTTCGGGCGGTTGTCCCAGGCAATGGTCAGGGCCTGCAGACGACCCCGCGGGAGTTTCACGAGATACTGTTGTAGTGGGTAATAGCCGAAGGTGTAGGCGATGGGAAAGTCCTCGTCCTCGCCGGTCTCGCCCTCGATGGATACCCAAAAACCGTTATCACGTCTGAAAAACCGTGCAGTGACGGCACCATCATCAAACGCGCTGTTATCAAAATTGCCCAACACCCACTCGGCCTCGGCAGGCCGCATTGCCCAGGCATGATCGGAATGGGACCACGCGTCATCCTCCTTCTGATGGCACTGTTCGCAGGTGCCCGCATTCACGTAAGCGCCGCGTTCCTCAGCAAGTGCCGGCGTGTTTGCAGCCGGCCCTGCCGCCGGCAGTATCAATGCCAGAAAAACCAGCAATTGAGCCAGGCTTATTCCAAGAATCCTGTTCACGTAGCGCCCTGGTTGGATATTGTTTTACGAGGTGTTTTTCACATAAGAGCCTAGCGTACTTTGGGGTGTTTCTCCCGACTTAGAGACCGATTTGACGTTCTGGGTGCAAACGTTTCCGCTCAGACCCGGAGAGGCAAACCCGGCATCCTTCTTTGAGGTGAATGA
>JAWWAT010000639.1:0-1960 GCA_033721635.1 Marinobacter sp.
ATCAGCAACTGCAGGCCGTGGCTCTGGTCCTGCCAGATCTTGCGGCCCAGCAGGTCCAGTGCCTGTATGCCGTTGGTGCCTTCGTGGATCGGGTTAAGGCGGTTGTCACGCCAGCACTGCTCCACCGGATATTCCCGGGTATAACCCGCACCGCCGTAAACCTGGATGGCGAGATCGTTTGCCCTGGGGCCGAACTCTGACGGCCAGGCCTTGATGACCGGGGTCAGCAGGTCCAGCAATTTGCCGGCTTCCATCCGCTTTTGCTCATCCGGATGGGTGTGCTGGTCGTCCATCAGGCGCGCACCGTACAGGCACAAGGCCAGGCCCCCTTCGCTGTAGGCCTTCTGGGCCAACAGCATTCGGCGCACGTCGGCGTGTTCGATGATCGGCACCTGGGGCGCTTCCGGATTCTTTTCCGACGGTTTGCGGCCCTGCAGACGGTCTTTCGCATACTCCAGGCTGTGCATGTAGCCACGGTAGCCTATGACGGCGGCACCAAAGCCTACACCGACGCGGGCCTCGTTCATCATCTGAAACATGTACTTCAGGCCCTGGTGAGGCTCGCCAACCAGGTAGCCGTGGCAGGGGGCGTCGTCACCGAAGCTCAGGGCCGTGGAGGTGGTGCCCCGATAACCCAGTTTGTGAATCAGGCCCGCCAGGTTCACGCCGTTGCGCTCTTTCGGGTTGCCGTCTTCATCAACGATGAATTTCGGCACGATAAACAGGGAAATACCTTTCACCCCCGCCGGTGCGCCTTTGATCTTGGCCAGCACCATGTGAACGATGTTTTCGGTGATGGATTGTTCGCCGCCGGAAATATAGATTTTGGCGCCCTTGATCAGATAGTGGCCATCGTCTGTTGGCGATGCGGAGGTGCGAATGTCCGCCAGGGAGGAGCCGGCATGGGGCTCGGTCAGGGCCATGGTGCCGCTGAAACGACCGCTGAGCATATGGGGCAGGAAGGTGTTTTTCTGCCGGTCGTTGCCAAATACGCGGATCAGGTTCGCTGCGGCGGTGGTCAGGAACGGGTAGCCGGCCGTGCCCGGGTTGGCGGCGGTGAAGAAGCCGTTACAGGCCGCCATAACGGATTCAGGCAGTTGCATGCCACCAAGTTCGTAATCGTAACGGCCGGCAATGAAGCCGGCATCGGCATAGGCGTCGAAGGCTTCTTTTACCTGGGGAAGTATTTCAATCTGGCCATCCACGAACTTCGGCTCGTCTTTGTCGGCAGCGCTGTTGTGGGTGGCGAACTTTTCCCGGGCCATTTTATCGGCGGTTTCGATGACGGCGTCGAAGGTGTCGCGGCTGTGTTCGCTGAAGCGTTCGCGCTCGCTGAGGCTTTCGGTATCAAGTACTTCGTAGAGCTGGAACGCCAGGTCGCGGCGGTCGATCAGGGTGTCAGTCATTAGGGTAGTCTCCTGTTTATGGTGTATAGCCTCTCATACGGTCGTTTTTGTTGAAACCGGCGTTAATGACATAATCATGGTTGAATTCGCCACTTATGCCGCCTGAGAGCGCATCATGGTGCACGCCAGACGGCCATCAACCGGGGCCACCCTCCCGGGACACGCTGTGAATACGTCCGTGTACGCTTGACGGCAGCGTCCATGCTGCCGACAGTCCCGGGAGGGTGGCCCCGGCTGATGCCCTGAATATGGAGTTGGCATGCGAACTGTTTCTGTTATTGGGTTTGATGGTGCGCTTGCCAGCGCCATTACTGGTGTTATCGACTTGTTCCGGCTTGCCGGGGTGACCTGGGCGCGGATCAACGATATACCGCCGGAGCAGCAGTTTACGACTCGGCTTTTAACCGACGGCAGCAAGCCCTGCCGGTGCATCAACGGAATGACACTGCTTGCGGACGGGGACTGGCGGGAGTACGCTGCCGGCGACTTGAAGGCGGATCTGGTGATTGTGCCGACCATTGGCGCGCCGATTTCACAGGTGTTGGCCGCCAATC
>JAWWAT010000640.1:0-1940 GCA_033721635.1 Marinobacter sp.
CGGTAACAACCTCACCGCTGGTCAGGCGGCGCAAATGGCGCTCGACTTTCTGGCGGGCGATGGGCTGCGGATACTGGATCAGGGGGGAGTGCTTCTTCTTACCGAGGGCGGAAATAGTGTTATCCACCAGACGATCCCAACAGAGAACGGCAATCTTCTCAAGAGTTTCAGCCGGCAGGGAAAACCACGGAAACTCCGGCGCTGGTATTGAGTGGTCAGGCGTGCCTGGATGATCTATCACCTCACCGGCTGGCAGAACGATGGATTGCGCTGGTCCCATCAACTTGGCGCGACAGGCATCATCAACACCCGAAAGAATGGCGCCAAGATACCGTGCGTCCCAGTAGCGGAAGAACACATCCTTCCCGTCCGGCAGCAGAATCTTTGTAAGGCTGCGAATATGCTCAAATACCTCTTTCAGGGAGGCATCGCTGACGAGCCCCCATCCCCAATCCACACTGTCAACTTCGTCAATCCAGTCGAGGAATCCGCTTGCCTCTGTCACCTGGACGAGGAAGGGCATCACTTCATGCCACCCCGCATATTGGGTGCCCTGAAATAGCGGGACGGCTGTCAGGCCATCGGTTGCGTAGAAGTGTTGTACCGGTTTTGCTGCACTGGTGCCGCTCAGGACAAGGTACACAGAACTCCGGTTTTCCGCTGCCTGGCTGGCAACCTGCAACTGTGCCCGGAAATTACACGGCTCAGACATCACAGACCCCGTCACGACACTTCACACATTCTTCGCAGAACGGTGCATCCGACATCAGGTTATTGAACTGTGGCGCGGTTAGAGGTACTTCCGCGAGCCTTGCAGGTTGAACGGCTTCGTGTATAACCCCCTCCAGATCCTGCGGCATTTCCGCCATCACCACACCCTGCCCCGACCCACTGCCAGGCGCCCCACCTGAATTGATTTTGATACCAGGCCCCGCCAGTGTCACTCCGCTCGGGTCCAGCTTTAGCAGGCTGCCTCCGGCGGAGATAGTAAGCTCCGCGCCAGCATCCAACACCACCTTGGCGCCCGCTTTATGATGCACTTCCGTGCCGGCTTCGCTGAGGGTGCCCTGGCCAGATTTCTGGTGGAAGGTGCCACCGATATTCTGGCTGCAGTCGCCGCCGACGGTTTCCCGCTTTTCTCCGTCTACGGTGCAGTGATCGTCACCCTTGATGTAGCTGAACTCGTTGTTTTCCACCGTGCGGTGGCTGTCGTTCCGGATGACTTCGGTGCGATTGTTCTCGGTCAGCAGGTCCAGGTCTTTCTGGGCGTGGACGTAGATCTGTTCCTTGTCCGCTTCGTCTTCAAACCTCAGTTCGTTACTGCCCTCGCCCTTGTGGGTCTGGGTCTTGAGGGTGGTTCGGGTCTTGTGTTCCGGCAGTGAATACGGCGGTGTATTCGTGGCGTGGTAGGTTCTTCCGGTAATGATGGGCTGGTCCGGGTCACCGTCCAGGAAGCTGACGATGACTTCGTTACCGATGCGCGGCAGTGCCATAAAGCCGTACTGGCCGCCGGCCCAGCCCTGGCTGACTCGGAGCCAGGCGCTGGAGTGTTCATCATTCTTTGAGTAGCGGTCCCAGGGGAACCTTACTTTTACCCGGCCATGCTCGTCGCAGTGGATCTCTTCACTTTCGGGGCCGGTGACGATGGCGATCTGGGGGCCGTCCATCAGCGGGCGGTGTTCCACCTGTGGGCGCCAGGTACGGTCCGCGGGAATGGCATTGAACGCATTGTGGTAGGTGGTGGCACCCCCAGTGCTGTCTTCTTCCAGGGCCTGGGGCTGTTCGCCGGTGTGGGTGATGCTGGTGAACAGCCACTCCCGGTTCAGGCTCTGGTTGTCATGTTCGGTGAGTTCCACTTTGGCGCCCACGGTGAAGTCGGGGCGGTTGCTCTGGCCGTTGGCGGTTGTTGCGTCGTTCCTGAGTGCGTCCAGGCGGTGCTC
>JAWWAT010000641.1:0-1938 GCA_033721635.1 Marinobacter sp.
CGTACTCAGCTATTCGCTGGCAGCGGTTACGTTCGGGCTACTTGCAATACTGGTAGTGTCCCGCTACCTGCGCCGGGGTGTCGACCGGGCACTGGCACTGGCTGCGGCAGTGAGTATGGTTTGGGCCGCAACAATTGTCAGCCAGAGCCTTTGGGGGCAGCCTGGCTTCAACATTCGCTATCTTGTTGAACTGCTGCGAGACGCCTCCTGGATCTACCTGCTGTTTGCTCTGTTAAAAGATGGGCTTAAGGAAAACAAGCTCACAAATAAGGTAAAACGTATCCTTGGTGCCACTACGGCAATTCTTCTGACGCTGTTGGTCGGCATCGCGCTGATCGAGAATTTCAGCACCATCGGTATCACAACTGGCAAAGCCAAACTGCTGGGCCAAATCGGTCTGTCCCTTCTCGGCCTCTCAATGGTTGAACAGATCTGGCGCAACTCGCCAAGCTTTGGCCGTTCGAGCATCAAATACATATGCATTGGCATTGCCACGATCTTTGCCTTCGATTTCTTCATGTACGCCGATGCACTTCTCTTTGGCCAGGTGTCAGACTCTTTCTGGAACGCTCGTGGATTTGTGAACGCCCTGCTCACGCCACTGTTTGCCATCAACGTCATCAATACCCGTAAGCAACCCGTGGATTTCCAGCTCTCGCGCTCGGCCTTTTTTCACGCGGGCACCCTGGTTTTCGCAGGCGGCTACCTGCTTTTTCTGGCGCTTGGCGGATACTACGTAAGGGTGCTTGGAGGCGAATGGGGTGATGCGCTTCAGGTTCTTTTCTTCACCATTTCACTGGTATTTCTCACAACACTGCTGCTTTCGCGCCGGATCCGCTCAAAATTGATGGTCCTGATCAGCCAAAACTTCTTCGATTATAAATACGATTACCGGGAAGAGTGGCTGAAAATGACCAGGGAGTTGGCCGACCTCAGCGACGACCCTCCACTTCCCGAACGAGTCATCCGAATGCTGGCCGGGCTTGTCGAAAGCAATGCCGGGGCCATCTGGCTGATCGGTGAACAGGATGCCTACATCCTGAAGGCGGCGGTTAACCTCTCGACACCGAAATACACCGTGATCGATGGCGACTCGGAGCTGGTGCAGTTTTTCCAAAATCGTGAATGGATCGTGGACTTACACGAGTACCAGTCAGACCCGGTAAGCTACAACCTTCTTGAAATTCCAGATGCCATTACCAAAACACCGGACGGCTGGCTGATCATACCTTTGTACCTCGGCAATGAACTCTATGGCATGGCGCTTGTAGGCAACCCCTACGCTCGCGTAGAGCTGAACTGGGAGAACTTTGACCTCATCAAGGTTGTAGCCCGGCAAACATGCAACCTGCTGGCACAGGCGGATGCCCAAAACCGCCTCTCCCGGGCCATGCAGTTTGAAGCAGTCAGCAAGGCTTCTGCCTTTATGGTTCACGATCTGAAGACTGTCATCGCCCAGCTTTCCCTGCTCGTGAAAAATGCACCCAAACACCGGAACAACCCGGCCTTTATTGACGACATGATCAACACCACAGAGCATGCCGTTCGAAAAATGTCCAATCTCGTTGAACACATTCGGAAGCCATCCCAGGATGATGACAGCAAGCTGGCCCCGATAAACCTGACAGAGCTGGTTATTGAGCTCATTGCACACCACCAGCATCGGGCACCCTATCCACATTTGGAAGGCACGCCTCCAAATGCCACCATCAAAGCCGATGCCGATCAGCTGCGCAGTGTTCTGGGACACCTGATTCAGAATGCCCAGGATGCAACACCACCTGATGGCGAGGTTGTGCTGACTCTGAAGATCGCCAAAGGTAATGTTGTACTGTTTATTCAGGATAGCGGCAGCGGAATGACCGAAGAATTCATCAGTGGTCAGCTTTTTAAACCATTTGAAAGCACGAAAGGTCTCACAGGTATGGGAATAGGCGC
>JAWWAT010000642.1:0-1928 GCA_033721635.1 Marinobacter sp.
AGCGGATCCAGGGCGATGTTGGTCAGACTGGTGGCCACCATCATGTATCCCGGCAATTTGGTGTCACCATGGGAGCGGCACACGCTGTAACCGAAGTAAAGGAACGCCCCGGTCCAGGCGGCCATCAGCCAGGGAATCCAGTATTGCCGGATCAGCGGCAACAGGGAGTCTTCGGCACCAAGCGTAGTCATAATGTGCGCCTGCAGGAACCATAGCGCCACGCAGATGACGAACACGAGGCTGCCGCCAACGGTAATGATCAGGCCGCCCAGCCGGTAGGCCCGAATTTCATCGCCGGCCCCCAGCGTGCGAGACACGATCGCCGTGGTGGCAATACCCAGACCCACCTGAAGCCCGATGATCAGTTGCTGCATCGGCAGGGTGAAGCCCAGTGCCGCCAGCGGATCCCGACCCAGCTGACCCACGAAGGCACTGTCGGCCAGCTGGAACGTCATCAGGGACAGCACCCCGAAGAGCATGGGCCAGGTCATGCTGTAGAGCTGGCGGGCCAGGGATGGGTTTTGGGTGGTGGTCTGCACGGGGCGTTAGGGGCCTTCGGTTAGGATTCGGGCTTTGGGCGGGGATTCTAACAGGTCTTGGCTTGGGTGTTAGCAAAGCAGCCGGTGCGACTTCCCAGGACACGCCGTAAACCCATCCATGGGGGCGTGGCATTGCCATCCATGGCCATGCACAGTCCTGGGAAGTCGCACCGGCCGCTTCGCCCGAGTTCAGGCGATACTGCCAACTGCCGGATTACTGATGGCCGGTTTTACAGCACCTTCAGCGCCGCATCGTAATCCGGCTCGTTCTTGATCTCATCAACCAGCTGGCTGTGGATAACCTTGTCGTTCTCATCCAGTACGACCACCGCCCTGGCGCAGAGACCTGCCAGGGGGCCATCCTGGATGGCGACGCCGTAGTCCTGTTGGAAGCTGTAGTTCCGGAAGGTGGAGAGGGTTTCGACGTTTTTCAGGCCTTCGGCCCCGCAGAATCGGGCGGCCGCGAAGGGCAGGTCGGCAGAGACTACGAGGACCACGGTGTTGTCCAGGCTGCCGGCCTTTTCGTTGAATTTCCGGGTGGAAGCGGCGCAGACGCCGGTGTCGATGCTCGGGATGATGTTCAGGATCTTGCGCTTGCCGGCCCAGTTGTCGAGTTTGACTTCTTCCAGGCCGCTGTTGGTGAGCGTAAAGGGAGGCGCGTTGTCGCCTGTCTCGGGAAATTTGCCGCTCAATTCAATGGGATTGCCGTCCAGGTTAACGCTGCTCATGGTATTCGCTCCTCGGTGTCTGGTTTAGAGTGTTAAGTACTCTGTGTAGACCACTTTGGATGATTTTGCATTCGGGCTTCACCGCCTGCCCCCAAAGTTTCTGGAAATGTCGAAAACCTTAGTTTTTTACGAGTGTCCGGAGACTTTCTTGAGTTTCAAAGCCTTTAGCGGGAAACCGCTGAACCAGCAACAGATAACAGCCCATGGCGATTGCAGCGCAGGCGGCGATGATGGTGGCCATGACCAGTGAGGTGCCATCGTGGAGGTGGCCCACCAGCATGCCGGCAACGGCGGCGACGGCCATCTGGGTGAAGCCGAACAGGGCGGAGGCAGAGCCTGCCATGGAGGGAAAGTTCGCCAGGGCGCCGGCCATGGTCTGGGGAAGGACCATCCCGGTTCCGATCATGAACAGGGCCTGGGGCAGGATCACCGCCCAGACGTTGAACACTTCACTCAATGCCAGCACGGCCATCAGACTGCCGCCGCCCACGGCGATGATCAGGCCGCGCACCAGGATCTGGTCCGGCACCAAGCTACGGCCGAGACGGACAGCGGTGAGGTTACCAACAATATAGCCGGCCACCATGCAGGCGACGTACAGGCCGATTTGTTCTGTCTGTACACCCAGGAAATCAATGCGCACGAACGACGAGCCGGAAAG
>JAWWAT010000643.1:0-1921 GCA_033721635.1 Marinobacter sp.
AATAGTACTGAACACAGCAACGCCCGAGGCGAGTGCTTGCTTGCCTTCATCGACTTTCTCCCGAAGCGATTAATAGCCAAAAATCATAGGTGTAAGGCGCCTATGACGAGGCAGGAAAAGATCGAGATAATAAGTGCAAACCTTGAAATGAGTTTGAATTCGGAAAAACAGTTCAGATATGAGTCGCTAAAAACTCTTTGTAGCGCTTCTCAATGAGGCTAACCCGGATTTCTCATAGGTCCCCGGCAAGTCTCGCAGACTGAACTGGTTACCGCTATGGCCGGTCGGTTTCGGCCATGCCTGCCCAATAAGTGATCAATTCCCGTTGTCCGGACACACGGCCCCCTTTCCCCCATTGCGTCGGGCCGGGGGAGCCCGGGCTTCTATCCCGGAACCAGACGGCGTACCAGGTCAGAGAGTTCGTCTTTGTAAGGATAGGCATCACTCATCAACACCCGTATGCGCCGAGTGTTGCGAATGATGACCGCGCCCACCTTGATCAGCTTCAGCCGCAGGTTACTGGCGCTCATGCGCTCGAAGGGCGTTTTCTTCAGGTGAGCGCGTAATCGCTCGAACAACGTGTAGGCAAAGCCCGACAGAAGCAGCCGCCACTGATTGGTCCACCACCGCGTGCTGGAGGTGCGATCTGCGAACAGACACAACTGCTGATCCTTGATCCGGTTTTCCATGTCACCCCGGGCACAGTATTGCTCGTAGTAGAGTTTAACGCCGTCGTCGTAACGGGAGCTGATAATGAACCTGGGGTTGGCACCCAGTTCGCCCTCCTCCAGACGCGCGATCACCCAGCGGGGGTGTTTCCAGGTTCGGGCCTGGTACTGGAACCGGTAGGTGGCAGAGACTTTTTCTCCCAACTCCCCGTGAGCCCTGCGAACCAGCATCGAGGGTACGTCCACCTCCTTGAGCAGCCGGCTGTTTTTGCTGATGCCCACAAGGTAATCCACGTTATTCCGGTCGCACCAGCTCAGCAATCGGGGGCGATAGAAGCCGCTGTCACCCCGGAACACGATGCGGGTATCCGGCCAGTACTGCCGGATGAACTTCACCAGCAGGGCCAGAATGGCCCAGCTGTGGCGGCTGTCGCTTCGATTGCTGGTGCGCAGGTAGCTCACCAACAGGTGACGGCCGCAGAACACGTACAGCGGGAAGAAACAATGGTGATCGTAGTAGGCGTTAAAGAACTTGCCGGGCTGGTCGCCATGCACTGGAATATCAGTGCCATCGAAGTCCAGCACAATTTCCTTGGGTGGAGTCTCGTGCTGTTCAATGAAGTGATGCCACAGCAGTTCGTGGGCCTTGACCACGGCCTGCCGGTCTACGCGCTGCTCCATTCGGCACAGTGTTGATTTGCCCGCCAGAATGGCCTCTTCGCCAGTCGCGGTCTGAAGTGCCTGGTCAGCGTAACGTTTCGTGATCGTTGAGGTCTTCGTACCCGGCAGCCACGCCAAAGACCCGCTGCCGGACCATGGTTTGAAGCTTGTGACGAACCAGCACGGGATTACGGGCATCGTCCAGCACCGTAGCCAGGCGCTGAGTGAGCTGGTGTTGATTGTCGACTTCCCGAAGCAAAAGCAGTCCGGCATCGGAGGTGATGTGACCACCGGAGAAATCGGCTTCAATTTGACGGCGAGACAGTGGCGAGAAGGTCAGTTTTTCAGGTACCATTTTGGATAGCGGCTTTTGGTGCTTGGTGAACGGTGTAAGGTCCTGAAACTATAGCACTTTCAGCCGCTTTCTTTTATCCCGTCATGAGAAATCCGGGCTAGATTTAGTCGATAACAAATTCTAACCACCTGCTTGGCAGACAACATGCCCAGAAAACAACAACGCCCTTCAATAAAACGGAAACTGCTTACTTTCCTGACGCTAACGGGTTTCGCGTGTACCGGGCTGATATTCTTCT
>JAWWAT010000644.1:0-1914 GCA_033721635.1 Marinobacter sp.
AGCTCGATGAGCGCTTCGGGTGCCGGATAATGGTCGGGCCGAGCCTTTTTGGCACTTTGTGACCGCATCTGCCGGGCCTCAAGCTGGCGAGCCGGTTTGCTGGACAGCACCCGTCCGCGTATACCGCTGCCTCCTGACTCAATGTCGCCGGCTACTGCTGCATGTACCGCCGCGTCGATATGCCGTTCCTCAACAACCTGATCCACCAGGCCCAGCTTTTTCGCCTTGCTGTGGGAGGCAGTTTTACCGGTCAGCATCATGGTCATAGCTTCAATGGGATCAATCAGACTGGTCAGGCGATCTGTACCACCCAGACCGGGGTGCAGACCCAGCTGAATTTCCGGGAACCCCAGCTTGGCGCCGGGAACCGCCAGCCGAAAGTCACAGGCGAGGGCCAGTTCCAGACCTCCGCCAAGACAGGATCCATGGATCACCGCCACCGTGGGGCAGGAGAGCGACTCGAAACGGTCCACCACCCCATGGGCATCGGTGAGCTTATCGACCAGCTCGGTCTCCGAGGACAACCCGGAGAATTCCGAGATATCCGCCCCCATGCAGAAACCGTTGGACTTGATTGAGCGCAGGACCACCCCGGCGGGAGTGTTGTTTTCCAGCTCTGAAACAATCTCACCCAGTTCGTTCAATACCGCCTCTGAGAGCACGTTGGCGTTGGCCTCTTTCTTGTCGAGGATGAGCCACGCAACATCACTGCTGTCGCGCTCAAGCAGCCAATGCTGCCAACGACTGCTTTCTTTCTTTATCTGTTTGCCTTGAAAAGGGCCCAGAGCCATGTCGCGTGAGCTCAGAGTTTCAAGAATATGACCCTTCATGTGCATCCTCCTGAAATTCTGGAAGTCGGAATTCCGTAACCTGTGTTTAAACCGCCTCGATAAGCATGGCCCCGGACTGGCCACCGCCGATACACTCGGTCGCGATGCCCCGCTTCAGTCCCTTTCGCTGCAAAGCATTCATCAAATGCAGCACAATCCGGTTACCACTGGTGCCCACCGGGTGACCAATGGCGACCGCGCCGCCGTCGATGTTCAGACGTTCGGAATCAAGCTTGCCCATGGCCTCGTCCAGGCCCAGCGCCTCGCGGCAAAACTCCGGATCTTCCCAGGCCCGCAGGCACGCCAGAACCTGCGCAGCGAAAGCCTCGTTGATCTCCCAGAGATCAATGTCGTTCAGACCAGCCTTGTGCCGTTTGAGCAAAGCGGTAGAACTCAGAACCGGCCCGAGCCCCATGATCTCTGGCTCGAGCGCCGACCAGTGGCTGTCAACCAGCACCGCCTTTGGCTCGAGACCGTATTTTTTAACCGCGTCCTCGGATGCCAGAATCATCCAGGAGGCGCCATCGGTAACCTGGGAGCTGTTTCCGGGCGTGACCTGCCCGTAGGGCGGTTCGAACGCTGCCTTGAGCTTGGCCAGCGCCTCTGTAGAGGTATCCGAACGCACACCGTCATCATGCTGAAACAGCTCACCAGCTGGTGATATGGCGGGAACGACCTCGCCATCCAGCCACCCTTCCTGCTGGGCTTTGGCAAGACGCTGGTGGCTGGAAACGGCGTACTCGTCGGCTTGCTCACGACTGATATTGAACTGTTTGGCGAGAATTTCCGCCGTCTGCCCCATGCTCAATCCGGCGATCGGATCGGTCAGTCCCTTGGCGAGACTGATTTCCGGCTTGAACTGCCCGGGACTGAAACTCGCCAATTGGCGGGCATAATCCTGCGGCGAAGACGCCGCATTGAGACCGGCCAGCCATTCCACCGCTTCTGTTTTCAGTACCATCGGGGCATGGCTGAGGGCTTCGGTGCCACCGGCAAGGATCAGGTCGCTATCGCCGTCACGGATGTATTTGTAGGCCGTGTCGATAGACTGCATTCCGGAACCGCAGTTGATCTGGACCGTGAA
>JAWWAT010000645.1:0-1913 GCA_033721635.1 Marinobacter sp.
ATGGTCCGCGGTTCGGATCTGGTCGTAACGGCTATCTGGGAAGGCCGCCAGGCTGCCGAGGGTATAATGGATTACCTGGATATCTGATTGCAGGATTGATCCTGATCAGAAGGGCGGTTTCCTAAGGGAAAGCCGCCCTTTTTTATTCCCGCAAACCGGGTATTATGGCTCCCCATCCAATTTTCCCCTTTGTACAGAACACGCTGGATTTCCTATGACCGAGCTGAAAAATGATCGTTTCCTGCGCGCCCTGATGCGCCAGCCCGTGGACCGCACGCCGGTCTGGATGATGCGACAGGCCGGGAGATACCTGCCGGAATACCGTGCCACCAGGGCCAAGGCCGGCGATTTTCTCAGCCTGTGCAAGAATACCCCGTTGGCCTGCGAAGTGACGCTTCAGCCCCTCGAGCGCTTCCCGCTGGATGCCGCCATTCTGTTTTCAGACATCCTGACCATTCCGGATGCATTGGGTCTGGGCCTGTACTTCGAAACCGGCGAAGGCCCGAAATTCCGGAATACGATCCGCTCC
Organism: Marinobacter sp.; assembly: GCA_033721635.1. Taxonomy (GTDB): domain Bacteria; phylum Pseudomonadota; class Gammaproteobacteria; order Pseudomonadales; family Oleiphilaceae; genus Marinobacter. Next base: position 530 of record JAWWAT010000645.1, read on the forward strand.
GAGGCCGATGTAGCGGCTCTGCCCAAAATTAAGGCTGAGGTGGATCTGGATTACGTGATGAACGCGGTTTCCACCATTCGCGGAGCCCTGAACGGCAGCGTTCCCCTGATCGGTTTCTCCGGCAGCCCATGGACCCTGGCGACCTACATGATTGAGGGCGGTTCTTCCAAGGATTTCCGGGAGGCCAAGAAGCTCATGTATGGTCAGCCTGAAGTGATGCATCGTTTGCTGGACCATCTGGCAGACGCCGTCATTGATTACCTCAACGGCCAGATCAAGGCTGGTGCCCAGGCTGTGCAGATTTTCGATACCTGGGGCGGGGTGTTGAGTAGCTGGGCCTATGAGGAGTTCTCGCTTCGCTACATGAAGAAGATCGTCGACGGCTTGATTCGCGAGAGCGATGGTCGCAGGGTGCCGGTAATTCTGTTCACCAAGAACGGTGGTCAGTGGCTGGAATCCATCGCCGATTCCGGTGCCGATGCCGTCGGCCTGGACTGGACCACCGATATCGGCAACGCCCGTGCCCGCATAGGCGACCGTGTGGCGCTCCAGGGCAACATGGATCCGGCGATGCTGTATGCGCCGCCCGAGCGGATTCGCCAGGAAGTAGCCGATATCTTGAGGCGCTTCGGTTCCGGCAATGGGCACATCTTCAATCTTGGTCACGGCATTACGCCGGATGTGGATCCGGAGCATGCCAAGGCGTTCATTGAGGCCGTGGTTGAACTCAGCCCAGAATATCACCGCTAACGCGGGGTCTCCTCGCTTGGTAGCCGGGTACTATGTGCCTTCGGCCGCCGAGTGAGCCCTTCCAAAAACCGCTACGAGCACGTCCATGTGCGCTTGTCCTCGGCCATCCTTGGCCTCCGACATTTTTGGAAGGGCTCACTCGGCGGCCTCGATAAATCCTTGTGCTATTCGTCCAATTGATCCGACTCTGCTGGTCACATCAAAATCCTCTGGATGCAATCTCCTGTCCGGTCTATAGTCAGGTAAAACAAGACTGGTAAACAGGAGTAACCCGTTGCCCACCAAAGCCCCCGAAAAGCGCCGGTTCCACCGGATCCAATTCGATGCGCCCTGCGAGCTCCACTGTCAGGAGTCCGTCTGGACGACGGAGGTGCTGGATATTTCGCTGAAAGGTGTTCTGGTTAAGCGGCCGGCGGGGTGGCAGGTGCCGTTAAAGGAGCCTTGTGAGGTGATTATCCACTTGAACGACCATGAGGCGGCAATCGTCATGGCCGTGGTACTTCGGCATGTGGAGCCGCACCGGCTGGGTTTTAAGTGTCAGTACATTGACCTCGATAGCGCCACGCATCTTAAACGTCTGGTCGAATTGAACCTTGGAGACCAGGCGCTGCTCGAGCGAGAGTTTGCCCACCTC
>JAWWAT010000646.1:0-1912 GCA_033721635.1 Marinobacter sp.
CCAGGCGCTGTGTCGCTCAATGCCCCTGGCCGAAAGATCTTCCCGGGTATCCAGGTGGTTCAGCTTCACCCGGTTAACGATGCAGAAAGAGAAGCTCTTCGGGTGCTTGCGGGCTACCTTCCGGAATGCTTCCCAGAAGAAATTATCGGTAAGTTCCGCAAAGAAAGTCATGTCGCTCAGGCAGGTATCCACCCATTCAAAATTCTCCGGGTCGTCGAGGACCTCATTAATCGCCTCCCGGAGCAGCCAGTCGAAGCCAAGCGCAGTCTTGTGAGCATATCCTTTGCGGTACATCTGGTGGCGACTGTAAACAAAGTCCTCAAGCGCCCCAAGCCCCTTCTGGGTGATCGCCAGCCCCAGCCAGGGCTCGGACACATCCCAGCCAAAGCGCAGGTTGCTTAGCAGGTGGTCGAGATTAAAACCACCGATGGTGACCGACGAATGGAAGCCATCCCGCAACATGTAATCGGCCCGGTCCGCATCGATCTCGCCGGATACAATGGATGACAGCAGATCCATCACAAGCCCGGGAATATCATCGCTGAGCGGTGACCCGGCCGCGGCATCCTCGCCTGCGATAAAGGCCCAAAAGGTGCGGGCATGGCGGCAGAATGTCTCACTGGGCCTGACCTCGGTGGTCTCCATGATGCCAATAACATCCCTGGCATAGAGACCGGCGCTCTCCAGATCCACAGCCATCAGTACGTCGTGAGCGACCCGCACGGAGTAATGCTCGTGTTCAAGTTCATCCGGCTCTTCCGGGTGGTAGGCGGAATAGTCCACACCCCGCCAGAGATCCCGGAAACGGCCCGGCCGAGACATCAATTCCCGAATCCGTCGCGCCTGGGTGAACTGGTGGGAGAAACTCGAATGGCCACTGTCATGCAGCAGGCAGCCCAGCCGGATGGTTTTGGCGAGGTAGTCGATGGCATCCAGCTGGCTCAGGCTCAGGTCTGTCTGCTCACTGAGCTGACGTTCCCTGAGATAGGCGTCGATCATGGATCGGAACATCCGGGTACCCACGTGCATGACACCGATGCTGTGGAGGAATCGGGAATGGGTTGCACCGGGAAAGACGAGGCTGAGGATGTCGTTCTGGCAGATGTTGCGTAGTCGCTGGAACAGCGGGTGGTCAATCACCTGGATTTCGTGCCGGTAAAGCGGGATGCCTCCGTGAACCGGATCCATGATCAGCTTGTCATAGGCTCCGAGTAGATCGTTTACGGCACGTCGCATCAGCTGGAATCCTCCGATTTCATGAACTTGGCCTTGTTATATCACAGGGGCGTGCCAGAATAGGCTTATTCAAGCCAATTTATTGTTTATCGCTGGTAGTTTAGGGCAGTCGCCATGACCTCGCGCACCGAGCGCATACTTATAATAGACGCCGATGAAAAGGCCCGTACGGATCTAGCCCGGTACCTTGAAGCGAGGGGGTTCTATGTTACGGGGTACCCGGATCTCGCCGGCGCCAAGGCATTATTTGACGATAACATTCCCGACGTCATCTTTGCAGATCTGTCACCGGAAGCCATCCGGGACCTTGCCAACCGCCTGGAAGAAGCGGAAACCTTCACCCCGATCGTTGCCTGCTCATCAAGTGAATCCAGTGCCGATGTGGTCAGTGCGCTCCGGGCAGGGGCCGCGGACTTCGTCCTGAAGCCCTGCAACGACGACAAGGGCGCCCTGGATGACGTACTCGGGAAACTGTTTGACAGGGTACGAGTCAACCGTCTGAACCAGCTGTACCGTCAGGAACTGGAGGAGGCGAACCGGGATCTAAGGGATGGCATCGCCGAGCTCAGGGCTGATCAGCGCGCCGGCCGGAAAGTCCAGCTGCGGATGCTGCCTGAACACGAGCAGGTGATGAGTGGCCTGCATGTAGACCATATGATCAAGCCGTCGCTCTACC
>JAWWAT010000647.1:0-1906 GCA_033721635.1 Marinobacter sp.
CCGATGTACTTTGACGATCTGGAAATCCCCGAAGAGCAGGTCACCGAACGGGTTGAGAAGGTCAAGGCGGAAATCAGCCGGCAGATCGACAAAGGACTGAGCGAAAGGAAAAGGCTTTTCTGATGACCGAACAACGCAGACCGCACATTCTGATAACCGGCGCCGCAGGCGCCCTAGCCCAGCAAGTCATCGAACAGCTCCGGGACACCTGCGACCTGGTCGCCGTGGATTTCCGCGAACAGGTCTACCTGGGGGACGACATACCCAGCTACTGCATTGATTTCAACAAGCGGGTATTCGAGGATCTGTTCCGGCGTTATGAATTTGATGGCGTAATCCACATGGGCCGGATCATGTCCAGCCAGCTAACCCGTATGCGGCGCTACAACGCCAACGTACTGGGCACCCAGAAGCTCCTGGACCTGAGCCACAAGTACGGCATCAAACGGGTGGTGGTGCTCTCGACGTTCCACGTATACGGCGCCGTGGCCTACAACCCCGCTCTCATTGATGAATCCGCGCCACTCAAGAGCGCCGGACTCAGTGCCGACCTGATCGATTCCGTGGAGCTGGAGAACCTCGCCAACATCTACCTGTGGCGCTACCCGGAGCTGAACATCACTATCCTGAGGCCCTGTAATATCGTGGGCCCGGGCGTGCGCAACACCATCAGCACCCTGCTGGCTAGCGAGCGGGCGCCGGTGCTGGCGGGCTTTTCACCGATGATGCAGTTTATTCATATCGACGATATGGCCGACGCCATTGTACTGGCGTATAAAAAACCGACACGTGGCGTGTACAACGTAGCGCCGCAGGACTGGGTGGCCTATCAGCACGCATTGAAGCTCTGTGGCTGCAAACGGATTCAGGTGCCCTCCATCCCGCCGATGGTTCCGAAAATGATCCTCGGCACGTTGAAGCTGAAGAGCTTTCCGTCCTACCTGATGGCGTTCTTCAAATACCCGGTGGTGATTGACGGGCGGGCGTTTGTGAAGGAGTTCGGCTTTGAGCCCAAGCGGCCGCTGAAGGAGATTTTTCGGTTTTATCGGGAGAATAAGAGGCCGGTTTGATCCCGGCTGTAAAATATCTGATACAACTCTCATCCAAAGCGTCCATATTTTTTACACCGGTAAAATCCGACACAAACTTTATCGCGCAACTTCAATACCTTAATAATCATGGAACGAGCTGTGCTTAAACCCTTCCGTACGCTTATCTAAGAAACCAAAACGGAAGGTATGGATCATGTCCAATTTCAGAAGTATCGGGACTGCAGTTGGTCTGGCGGCATTGCTGATTGCTCCTGTTGCATCAGCGAACCTGCTTACAAACGGAAGTTTTGAGCAAAATCTGGAGCTCAGCGAGGCCAGCGGAGGCTGGGGCTTTTTCGAGCCAAGCGATGTTGATGGGTGGTCAAGCACGACCAACAACATCGAAATATGGGAAGCCCCGTTCAATCAGGTACCTGCGGCGGATGGAAACCGGTTCGCTGAACTCAATGCTCACCCGGAAACAAGTGGCAGCGCTTTCACCCTTTTCCAGGAGTTCGACACAGTAGATCAGGAAATCTACGAGCTTAGCTTTGCCTTCAGAGCAAGAAATGGTCAGGAAAAATTCAATGTGTCGGTTGGCAGCCTCAACATGGATATCGTCAACAATGACACCAACAACTGGACGTTGTTCACTGGCATGTTCACCGCCCTTGGCGCAAACACCACACTGATGTTCACATCGATTGATCCGGATACCGAAACACTGGGCAACTTCCTGGATAAGGTTTCGGTTATTGCGAAGGTACCCGAGCCCGGCACTCTCGCACTCTTCGGTCTCGGCTTGGCAGGCTTGGGTCTGTCTCGCAGACGCAAGAGCTAAACCAAGGTATTGAGAAAAGATAGCCAGCGCCTGA
>JAWWAT010000648.1:0-1898 GCA_033721635.1 Marinobacter sp.
CGGAGAAAGTGTCTTTACACAAGCCCCGGCTGCCGAAAATTACCATCGAAAACTGAGTTTCCTGCATCGGGCAGCTCGGACTGACTGCCCGATGAGCCCATTTACCCGGGCAGGAAGTCAATCGGAAATCTGACCTTCCGGGCTTCAACACTGTCAGCCCCGAAATTGAATAGCCGCACCCGCATCGCAATCCGCTGCTCGAGTTTGGGGTGTTCGAGCTCTGAACTGACCACCTCACAGGCGGACACCGAGCCATCCGGTTCGATCACAAGCTCCAGCAAAACCTTGCCCTCGAGGGTCGGATCCTGCCGAAGCTCCCGCCGGTACATGGAATAGAGTGCCGTTTTCTGGGCATCGAAGACTTGCCGGATGTTACTCATTGCCCGTTCGCCAGCCGATGGCTCGGCCTTTGCCGGTTTGGCGGCCACTTCTTGGGATTTTTCTTCGGGAACATCGACCGTTTTCACCTCATGCTCAGCCACAGCCACGGTGGTTTCAGGCGCCGGAGCGTCCTCTATACCACCACTTCCACTCAGGGCTTGCTGGGGATCCTCCGGGGATTTCGTTGCTCCGGCCGCCTCCGACTGTGTCGTGACCGCAAACTCTCGGGCCGGGGTTGGTTCGGGCGACCTGAGTGAAGCCAGTTTGTCCCTCATGGCCAGCAGCCCGGATTGGGCCGCTTTTTCCCTGGCTTGCTCGGTGGTCTGTTTCGGCTTCGGCTCGGATACGGCCTGAGGCCTGGGTTCCGGTGTCGGAGCAGGCACAGGATCCGGCTCAACCTTGGCCACCTCCGGTTCCGGCTGCTTTGGTTTCTCCTTCACCACTTCAGGTTCGGGCTCGGGCTCGGGTTCAGGTTCCGGCTGGACCGGCTCAGATGGCACCACCGGTTTCGGCTTCTCCACCAGGCGGGCCAGCCGGGGAGGAACCTTCTCGGCCTCGCTGCGCTCAATCTGCGGCACCTCCAGCATCGGAACCAGGAACGCCGGCGGCAGAAACAGCGTCAGCATCACCACCATGATAACCGTGAATCTTCGACGCTCACCGGGGTCACGACTCCATGGCAGGCCCGAACCAGCCAAAGGGGAATATGCATTATCAGCCATTGCGGACCTCCCCTTCTACAGCCAGACGCACCTGTCGGTATTGTTCATCGACGCAGGTCTGCATGACCTTGCGAAGCAACCGGTAATCGGTATCCCGGCCCGCCATAATGGTCACCTCAAGCCCCTCTTCCGGGATTTCAGACCAGCGATTGCGGCGCCAGGAAAGCTCTTCCGAGAGACCGGCGATATAGGTGTCACCGGTCTCGATACCCTCCAGTCTTGCCACTTCGTTGCCCTGGACCAGAATGGCATTGCCCGTTACCTGGACGGTCAGGCTCTCAACAGCCTCCTGTTGAGCAGTGGACTTGGGCAGTGGCACATCTGCGGTGTTCTGCATCACTTTCACATCCGAGGAATTCACCATCAGGAAAAAAACCAGGATGGTGAAGATGTCCATCAGCGAAACCAGGTTCAGGCCGCCGGGCTTGTGCATCCGACCGTAATGCCGACGAATTCTTTTTGCCTTCCGGGACGTCTTCATGCCCCCTCCCCTGATTCGGCACTGGCATTTGCAGCAAGCTGTCTGCCCTCAGGCGCATCCATCAGCGAGACATCAGGGAAAAGCTCCCCCTCTACCACGCTGGCCGCAACGACGGCCGGATAAGATCGAACGGTATCCATCGCCGTAACCAGTGTCTGGTAATCGATGTCCAGTCCGACTTCCAGCACCACGTCCGTTTTATCCGGCACACGGTTTTTTATCTGCCGAAGTACCTGACGAAGCCCGGAGAAATCCTGACCTTCCTGACCCGCGGGCAACACCCGGATCAGGCCACGGTCGCTGTCGGCGATCTC
>JAWWAT010000649.1:0-1895 GCA_033721635.1 Marinobacter sp.
CTGGCGCTGGACCTGAGGTGGAGCTGGCACCATGGCACAGATGAGCTCTGGCGTGCCCTGGATGCCGAAATCTGGGATACCACCCGAAACGCCTGGCTGGTGTTGAACAGTGTGTCCGGTGACAGGCTGGAGGAGCTTGCCGCTGACCGGGACTTCCAGAACAACTACAACGCACAGATCTCCGCGCATCAGGAGTTTATCGAAGCGGATACCTGGTACTCATCCCAATGCCAGGGCGACCTCGGTGAGGGCATTGCCTATTTCTGTATGGAATACGGTTTGAGTGAGTCCCTGCCACTCTATAGCGGCGGGCTGGGCGTACTCGCCGGGGATTTCCTCAAGGCGTCGAGTGATCTTGGCGTACCGGTGATGGCGGTGGGGTTGCTCTTTCAACAGGGCTATTTCCGCCAGGCCATCAGTACCGACGGCGAACAGCTCGAATTCTACCCCTACAACGATCCCACGATGCTACCGGTTTCTCCGCTCAGGGATGACAACGATCAGTGGGTGAGGGTGGTTGTTCCTTTCCCGGGGCGGAACGTACGGCTACGTGTCTGGAAAGCGCAGGTCGGGCGCTGCGAGTTGCTGCTGCTCGATAGCAACGACCCACGCAATGAGCCCGGCGACCGCGGGATTACCAGTGAGCTTTATACCGGTGATCCGGAAAAGCGTCTGCAACAGGAGATGGTGCTTGGAATCGGGGGCTGGCGCCTGCTTGAACAGTTAGGTCGTAAGCCCGCCCTTTGCCACCTTAACGAGGGGCACTGCGCGCTGGCTTTGGTTGAACGTGCCTTTAGCTGGCAGGACCAGTACAACTGCGGGTTTGAAGTTGCACGTACCGCCACGAGGGCAACCAATCTTTTCACCACGCACACGTCGGTAGCCTCCGGATTCGACCATTTTTCCCGGTCCCTGCTGCGTTTGTACCTGACTCCCTGGCTGAACGGACGCGAGCTTGATCTCGACCAGCTGATGGCATTGGGTAACGAAAACGATAGAACACGTGAAAGCTCCGACGGTCCAAAGCTCAACATGGCCTTGCTGGCGCTGAATATGAGTGGCCGCTTCAATGGTGTCAGCCGTGTCCACCAAAAGGTTACCCAGACCATTTTCCAGCCGTTTTTTCCGCGTTGGCCCACCGAGGACATTCCAGCAGACTATGTAACCAATGGGATCCACACGCCCAGCTGGGATTCACCGGAAGCTGACGCTATCTGGACTCGCGCCTGCGGCAAGGATCGATGGCGCCGGCCGCTCCAGAAAACCTGTCCAATGACAGACATCACCGACGAAGACTTATGGGAGATGAGGCGCCTACAACGGACCCGGCTGGTCGCTTACCTGCGCCGACGGCTTGCAAGCCAGCATTGCGAGCAGAAACCCGGAAATAATCACGCAGCTGCCTGCGGTCTCTTGCTGGATCATGAGACTCTGACTCTGGGATTCGCCCGGCGTTTTACCGAATACAAACGGCCGGACCTTCTGCTGAGAGACCAGGAAAGATTGCTGAGACTTCTGGGGAGCAGGGATCGCCCCATCCAGGTTGTGCTTGCTGGCAAGGCACACCCCTATGATCAGCCCGGCAAGGAGATCATCCGGCAATGGAAGGCATTCTCAAGAAGGCCGGATGTGGAAGGTAAGGTGGTGTTCATTGAAGACTATGACCTGGGCGTGGCCAACCAACTGATCCAGGGTGTGGATGTCTGGCTGAACTGTCCACGGCACCCCTGGGAAGCCTGTGGTACCAGTGGAATGAAGGTGCTGGTTAACGGTGGCCTGAATCTCTCCCAATACGATGGCTGGTGGGCAGAGGCCTGGAATCCAGATGTGGGGTGGGCCATTCGCCCTGGCGCTACCTTCGATGAGCTCAGTGGTTCGAACAACCACGATCACGA
>JAWWAT010000650.1:0-1893 GCA_033721635.1 Marinobacter sp.
CGAACGCCCTGCCGCTGTTGTTCGTCGCGCTTCACCGCGTAGCGGGACCAGAGGGGCTCAATGGTGTGAAGAAACTCCCGTTCGCGACCCATTTCCCTCGGCATCTTCTCCAAACGGACCAGGGCCGCTTCAAAGTAACGCCCGAATTCCGCCAGCCACTCGGGGGGCGTATGCACAAGAAATCCGGGATAGACAAGGTTCTGCAGCTGAAACTTCAAGTCAGCCATGCTGTTGGCCAGCGCCAGGTTGATTTTGCCTTTCAACTGCTTCGCCACTTTCTGGTAACCGGACATGGCCTGATACAGCCGTTCGTCTGCCTGCTCCAGGGTCGGAATGAAATCACCCCGGTGAGCGTCGAACACCCTGTCGAAATCCTCTGCCGTCCTTGGAATTTCGCCCGCGAGAAAATGCTGCATGGCTGTCGCCAGCAGCAGATCGTCCAACAACACTTTCGACTGGCCCACCGGCGCAAACATCAGCGCCGACTGCTTGAAACGAGGCAGTTTGCGCTCAAGATCATCGAGCGTCTTGCCGAACCGGTTGAGGATCAGGCGGGCAATGGCCTTGCGGGTGGTATCTTCAGCGGTCAGCCGATCCAGACAGCGTATCTGGCGCACCTGTTTGCCCAGGTCCTCCAGGGCGGGATAAACGGTCACCTGCATGCCGCCTTTTTCCGTCTGGACCGCTTCCGGCAGTGAACCGAACTGCCATTCGGTGTACTCGCCGCTCGGTTCCGCTGGCGAATCATCCTGTGTTGCCGAGGCCAGTGCCTGCTCGGCCTGACCTTCAAGCTGGTGTTGCAGATCGGCGGTCTGGCGACTCTCAGCAATGGTGCGACCGCCGTCGCCCATGACCCGCAGGTTCATTCGAAGATGCTTTGGCAATTCCGAGTCTGACCAGGCCTCGGGATCGATCTGCACGCCGGTCATGCGACGCAATTGCTCGCCCAATTGAAGCGTCAGCGGCTCGTTGGAGGGCTGGAGATTCTCAAGAGCCGCATCCACAAAATCCGGTACCGGCACAAAGTTCCGGCGCAACGCCTTGGGCAGGGACTTCACCAGAGCGATACACTTCTCTCTCAAAAGCCCGGGAACCAGCCATTCCAGGCGACGGGACGGAATCTGTTTGAGAGCCATCAGCGGAACCTGGAGCGTGACACCGTCTTTTTCGCTGGTGGGTTCGAACTCGTAGCTTAGCGGATAACGAACGCCCTCCCATTCCAGAAAGTCCGGGTACAGGTCAGCGGCCTGGGCATCGACCGGGCGCTGGAGTATGTCGGCTTCGGTGAGTTCCAGTTCCTTCAACTGCTCGCTCGAGAGCCCCTTCCACCAGGTCTCGAAATGCCGACCACTGATGATGTCTGCTGGCAGGCGCTCGTCATAGAAAGCCACCAGCACCTCATCGTCAACGAGCAGGTCCCGGCGCCGGGTCTTCTTCTCGAGATTCTCAACCGTGTCGAGCATCTCCCGGTTACGGGCGATAAACGGCGCCTTAGACCGGTAATCCCCCTCCACCAGCGCACGGCGGATGAACAGATTGCGGCATTCCGCCGGATCCACTTTGGCGTAGGGAATGCGGCGCTTGGCCACAATGTCCAGGCCGTACAGGGTGACCTTCTCATAGCCCATCACCTGAGCCCGCTTCTGCTCCCAGTGAGGTTCGAAATAATGATGCTTGACGATGTGGCCGGCTAACGGCTCTATCCATTCCGGTTGAATGGAGGCCACTACCCGGGCAAATACCCGGCTGGTTTCCACAATCTCGGTGGCCACGATCCACTTGGGGCCAGTCTTGGCGACTTTTGAGCCGGGAAAAATCAGCACTTTGCGATTTCGTGTTGCCAGGTATTCCTTCTTCTCCACTTTTACGGCGACCTGGCCCAGGAGACCTGCC
>JAWWAT010000651.1:0-1882 GCA_033721635.1 Marinobacter sp.
GCCAGGGTGTTGGTCAGGATGTGTTCGATCTTGTAATCGTCCTGGTAGAGCTCCTGCACTTCTTCGTCGCTAACGTTGAACGGCGGGCCCTTGATCTCGGTGTCGTAGTCCAGGGTGATAAGCAGGATTTTCGTGCCGTCGGGGATGATGGCGGTCAGGTGGTTGACGTAGTCTTGGCGCATGTGTGGCGGAAGCGCAATGAGGGCGGCCCGGTCGTAGACGAGTCGCACGTGTTTGAGGTCGTCGGGAACCAGCTGGAAGAAGTCGCCGCACCAGAGCTGCAGGTTGTCGTGTTTGAACGTGATGAAGGGTTCGCCGGGGTGGACTTTGGCTTTCTCGCCGGCTTCTTCGAAGAAATCCTTGCAGGCCAGTTCGCTCAGTTCAACGCCGATGATGGGGTGGCCACGGTCGTGGAGCCACCACATGTCGTGGGCTTTGCCGCATAGGGGCACGAAAACGGCGTCGGTGCCCTTGCCGGCCAGTTCCGGCCAGTGGTCGTGTAGGTATTGGTTAACCGTGCCCTCGTGGAAACCGATCTCCTTTTTGGCCCAGCGTTCGTGCCAGAATTCATGTTCCATGGTTCACACCCTGTTCTTGCTTGGACATCTTGAGTTTTGGACGTTTATCTCAGTCTACCCTAATCTGTGGCCATCTGGATTCAGGAGAAAAGTATGAAAGCGGTGTTTCTTGATGCCAAAACCCTTGGCGGTGATGTGGATCTGTCGCCCATTGAGTCGGTGACAGGCAAGCTGGAAAGGTACGAGCGCACGGCGCCGGGAGAGGTGCTGGAACGCATTCGGGGCTTTGATACCGTTCTGGTCAATAAAGTCGTGCTCACCCGTGAGCATTTCGAGGCCTGCCCAGAGCTGAAAACCATCGCCGTGGTGGCTACCGGCCTGAACAACATTGACCAGGCGGCGGCGAAAGATCACGACATTCAGGTGATGAATGTGACCAACTACGGTCGCGCCACGGTGGCGCAGCACACCATGGCGTTGATGCTGGCGTTGGCCACCCGGCTGTTGGATTACCATCGGGATGTGCAGGCAGGGCGTTGGAACAAAAGTGACATGTTTTGCCTGATGGACCATCCGATTATGGAGCTGGAAGGGCGAACACTCGGTATTGTCGGCTACGGCGACCTGGGGCAGGGCGTGGCTGAGCGGGCGGCTGCCTTTGGCATGCGTGTTTTGCTCGGGGCCCGACCGGGTCAGGAAACCGGAGAGGTGGACGGGTATTCCCGGATCCCCCTGGACGAATTGCTGCCTCAAGTGGACGTGCTCTCGCTGCACTGTCTGCTCACCGAGGAAACCCGGGATCTGATCGGCGCCCGCGAGCTGAAAATGATGAAGCCGGATTCGTTGCTCATCAACACAAGCCGCGGTGGCCTGGTGAACGAGCAGGCGCTGGCTGACGCACTACGCAGTGGCGAGATCGGAGGTGCCGGTTTCGATGTATTGACTGAAGAGCCGCCCCGCAACGGCAACCCCCTGCTGGCGGATGATATTCCCAACCTGATTATTACCCCGCACTCTGCCTGGGCCAGCCGGGAGGCGCGTCAGCGGATTGTTGGTATTACTGCAGCCAATCTGAAATCGGTGCTCTGAACGAAAAGCCCCGGGTGAACCGGGGCTTTCGAGACTGGGTCAGGTTAGCTCAGTACTTCCAGCCCAGGCTTACCGAGGCGCCCAGCTGGTACATTTCCAGATCGATCGTCTGGTTCGGTGCCAGCGGGTTGGGGCCGGTCACGGTCTTGGCCGGGGAGTAAAAGGCCATGCCTGACACATCGAGATTTTCACTGAAGCTATGAGTGAATCCGCCAGTGAAGTGCCATTCCTGGACGCCCGGTGCCAGGATGTTGAACAGCACATCTTCGTCGGAA
>JAWWAT010000652.1:0-1858 GCA_033721635.1 Marinobacter sp.
GAGCATGGCGTTCTTGCCATGGATGCCTTCTATTTTCAGCCCTCTGCCTGAACCGGCAGGGGAATTACGCCGCCGGTTGTCGGCGATCCCGGACAGACTGGATCCATTTGTAAAACACCGGAACCAGCAAGGTCCCGAGTACGGTGGCGGCAACCATGCCACTGAGAACCGTGATACCAAGGCTTACCCTGCTTGCCGCCCCGGCGCCACTGGCAAAGACCAGCGGCAGTACGCCGAGCACGAAAGACAGGGCTGTCATCAGCACCGCGCGGAAACGCAGAACTGCCGCTCTTTCAGCGGCCTCGGCCGTGGACAGGCCCGACTGACGCAATTGCATGGCGAATTCCACAATGAGAATGGCGGTTTTGGTGGAGAGCCCGATTAAAAGCACCAGACCCACTTGGGCGTATATGTCGTTCGCTAGCCCCACCAACCAGAGCCCGGCCATGGCTCCGACAAGGGCCATGGGCACGGCGCCAAGCACCGCTATCGGGAGGGTCCAGCTTTCATATTGGGCCACCAGGAACAGATACACGAACACCAGGGCCAGCACGAAGATAACCGCCGCGAGATTACCCGCCTGTATTTCCTGCAAGCTCTGACCGGCCCAGCTGAATTCGTACCCTTGCGGCAGGCTTTCTGACAGCTCTTCCATGGTCGCAATGGCGTCGCCACTGGCGAAGCCCGCTGCCGCCTCCCCGGAAATGGTTACCGAGCGTTTCAGATTGAAGTGCTGGATACTTGAGGGGCCGAGCACAGGTTTGAGCGAGGCCAGCGTGGTCAGCGGCACCATGTCACCATCCCGGTTGCGGACAAAGTAATGGGACAGATCTTCCGGGCGCTGCCGGAACTCGCCTTCGGCCTGCAGAAGCACACGGTAGTTCTTGCCGAACCGGGTAAAGTCATTTACATAGAGCGAGCCAAGCTGGGTCTGCAAGGTAGAGAAAATATCCGAAAGCTCAATGCCGAGAGCCTTGGCCTTGTTCCTCTCAACCTCCAAAAGATATTGCGGAATGTTTGCACGGTAAGTGCTGTACACCCGTGATAGCTCCTCGCGCTGGTTGGCTTCATAGATCAGGCCATTCATTACCTGCGCAAGCTCTGACACATCCCTGCCCTGATTGTCCTGCAGGCGGAAATCGAAGCCGGAAGAGGTTCCCAGCCCCGGAATTGGTGGCGGGTTGAAAACCATCACCTGTGCCTCGGGGATGGTCCAGAGCCTGGAATACAGCCGTGGAATCACCGCACCCAGACCAAGACTGGCATCTTCTCGCTCCTCCCAGTCTTTGAGCATGACAATCCCGAGACCGTTGTTCGTGTTAGCCCCTCCCAGTAATGAGAAGCCCGACACCGTAATGAAATCGGTCACTGCCGGATCCTCGAGAACCATGCCGGTTACTTTGCTGAGCACGGCTTCGGTGCGCTCCAGGGACGCAGCATCGGGCAATTGAACATCCACGAACAGGAAGCCCTGGTCCTCCGGCGGCACGAATGCCGAAGGCACTGATTTGAACAGGCCAGCTCCGGCAAACAGGATCACCACCAGGGTCACTCCAACCAGCGCCCCTTTGCGCAGGAGTTGCACAACCAGCCTGGAGTAACCACTGGTTGTCCGCGTGATCAGCACCTCGAAAGGTCGTAGCCAGCCAATGGCCTTGTCGCCGCTTTTGCCAAGCAACGCAACGCACAGGGCCGGGCTCAGGGTGAGCGCGTTGACTGAGGAGATGATCACCGCCACCGAAATGGTGACCGAAAACTGCTGGTATAACTTGCCGGTTATTCCGGGCATGAACGCAACTGGCACGAACACGGCCAGCAATACCAGCGTGGTGGCAATTACCGGCCCCGTGACTTCCGC
>JAWWAT010000653.1:0-1848 GCA_033721635.1 Marinobacter sp.
CCCTGGGCTCCGGCGTTGCCGGCCTGGCCGGTGTGGCGCTTTCCCAGCTCACCAACGTGGGCCCCAACCTGGGCCAGAACTACATCATCGACTCCTTCATGGTGGTGGTGTTCGGTGGCGTGGGCAACCTGTGGGGCACCCTGATCGCCGGGCTGTCGCTGGGCACCATCAACCAGCTGCTGGAACCCTGGGCCGGTGCCGTACTCGCGAAGATCATCGTGCTGGTGTTCATCATTCTATTCATCCAGAAACGGCCTCGCGGACTCTTTCCGCAAAAAGGCCGGGCAGCGGAGGGCTGAGTTATGGCGATATCACAGAACTGGCTGCTCCGGCCTTTTCAGGAGCGTTCCACGCAAATATTCCTGGGCGTACTGTTCGCCGCCCTGGTGGTGGTGACCTTCCTCCACCTGTTCATGCCGCAGGACAGCTCCCTGCACGTAAGTGCCTACACCGTCACCCTGCTGGGCAAATACCTGTGCTACGCGCTGCTGGCGGTAGCGGTGGACCTGGTGTGGGGTTACCTCGGTATCCTCAGCCTGGGCCACGGCGCCTTCTTCGCGCTCGGCGGCTATGCCATGGGCATGTACCTGATGCGCCAGATCGGCGACCGCGGTACCTACGGCGACCCGATACTGCCGGACTTCATGGTGTTCCTGAACTGGGACGAACTGCCCTGGTATTGGCTGGGCTTCGACACGGCTTGGTTCGCCTTCATCATGGTGCTGCTGGCGCCGGGCATACTGGCACTGGTGTTCGGCTTCTTGGCCTTCCGCTCGCGGGTGACCGGGGTGTACCTCTCCATCATCACCCAGGCGCTGACCTTTGCACTGATGCTGGCTTTCTTCCGCAATGAAATGGGCTTTGGCGGCAACAACGGCCTGACCGACTTCCGCGATATCCTCGGCTTCAACCTGCGCACCGACGCCACACGGCTGGGGCTGTTCATCGCCACCGGTATAGCGCTGGCCATCGGCTACGTGATCTGCCGCGCCATCGTGGCCAGCAAGCTGGGCCGGGTCAGCATCGCCTGCCGCGACGCCGAAGCCCGCACCCGCTTCCTGGGTTACCGGGTGGAACGGGTGCAGCTGTTCGTGTTCGTGGTATCCGCCATGCTGGCGGGCGTAGCCGGGGCGCTCTACGTGCCGCAAGTGGGCATCATCAACCCCAGCGAATTCTCGCCGCTGTTCTCCATTGAAATCGTGGTGTGGGTAGCCCTGGGAGGCCGCGCAACCCTCTACGGCGCAGTGATCGGCGCCATCCTGGTGAACTATGCCAAAACCGTGTTCACCGGCGTCATGCCAGACGCCTGGCTGTTCGCCCTCGGTGGCCTGTTCGTGCTGGTGACCGTATTCCTGCCCAAGGGCATCGCCGGCCTGCTGCAGAAACGCCAGAAACAGACCCAGACACAGGAGGCCACCGCATGAGCATGCTGGAGCAACTCACCCAACGCGACCGCGTGTTCGACTTCCTCGCACCCGTGGCCTCTCCAGTGGACGTTCGCCACGGCCCCATCCTGTACATGGAAGACGTGAACGTAAGCTTTGACGGCTTCAAGGCCATCAACAACCTCAACCTCACGGTGGACGACGGCGAACTGCGCTGCATCATCGGGCCTAATGGCGCGGGCAAAACCACCATGATGGACATCATCACCGGCAAAACCCGACCAGACACCGGCTCCGTATGGTTCGGCAGCCGCCACAACCTGCTCACCAAGAACGAGCCGGACATCGCCAGCCTGGGCATTGGCCGCAAGTTCCAGAAACCCACCGTATTCGAAGCACTCACCGTGTTCGAAAACCTGGAACTGGCCATGGCCGCCGACAAACGCATCCTGCCCACCCTGAC
>JAWWAT010000654.1:0-1843 GCA_033721635.1 Marinobacter sp.
TCGGCAAGCCGGTGCCACAGCCCCAGCTCTTCAAAGATCAGCCGGGAGCCCCAGGCCAGCGCGGTGGAACGCGCGTCGTAGCTGGGCTGGTAGCTGTCCGGGAGCGCGTCGGGAGACAATGGAAACGCCTCGACCACCGTCACATGGAGCGACGGCACCATGCGTGCCAGCGCCAACGCGAGAGTTGCTCCGGCAAGGCCACCACCGGCAATGATCAGATCGGTATCTGGCTTGGTCACAGGGTGTCAGTCCGCCATCAGGGCTTCTATTTCGGCAATGGTTTTCGGCACCGCTTCGGTCAGCACACGGCAACCGTCTTTGGTCACCACGACATCGTCTTCAATGCGTATACCGATGCCACGCCATTTCTCATCCACGTCGGTATTATCGGGCGCGATATACAGCCCCGGTTCAACCGTCAGGGCCATTCCGGGCTCCAATTGACGCCAGGCATCACCGACCTTGTAGTCGCCGACGTCGTGCACGTCCAGCCCCAGCCAGTGGCCGGTGCGGTGCATGAAGAAGGGTTTGTAGGCTTCGTTTGCGATGGCATCTTCCACCGAGCCAGACAGCAGCCCCAGATCAATCAGCCCTTGGGTCAGAACTTCCAGCGCCGCCTCATGAGGGCGGTTCCAGTGATTTTCCGGCGAAACCGCCTCAATCGCTCGATACTGCGCTGCCAGCACCACCTCATAGAGGGCGCGCTGTTCATTGCTGAACTTTCCGCTGACCGGGAATGTGCGGGTGATGTCGGAGGCATAGCACTGGTACTCACAGCCGGCGTCGATCAGGACGAGGTCGCCCTCTTTCAGCGGCGCACTGTTCTCGATGTAATGCAGAATGCAACCATTGGCGCCCCCACCCACGATCGAGGGGTAAGCCGTTGACCGGGCGCCATGCTCCATGAACGTATGGATCAGCTCGGCTTCGAGGTTGAACTCGAAGCCGCCCTTGCGGGCCCGCTTCATGGCCCGGCAGTGGGCTTCGGCACTGATCTGGCCGGCTTTGGCCATGATCTTGATCTCGTTTGCGCTCTTGTAGAGCCGCAGGTCATGAAGCAGATGCTCCAGGGCCACGAATTCGCCGGGCGGATGGGCGCCGCTGCGTACCTTGCTGCGAATCATCTTCACCCAGTCCATGACCCGGGCGTCAAAATGATCGTCCTTACCCAGGGGATAATAGACCCGGCTGCGACCTTCGATCATGCCCGGCAGAATGTCGTCGATGTCGGCAATCGGGAACGCATCGTCCAGGCCATAGCGTTCGATGGCGCCTTCCGGGCCAACCAGGAACCCGTCCCAGAGTTCCTTCTGGGGGTTTCGCTCTTTGCAGAACAGTACCGATTCCCCGTGTTCACGCCCCGGAATCAGGGCCAATACCGCCTCCGGCTCGCCAAAACCGGACAGGTAATGAAAATCACTGTCCTGGCGAAAGGGATGCAGCACATCCCGGTTACGGACACGTTCCGGGGCAGCCGGAATAATCGCAATGCTGTCTGGGGCCATACGCTCCATCAGCTTGCGACGGCGCTCGGCAAACTCCTTTACGGGAATCATGGAGTTCATAGTCTCTCCTGCAATCAGGACCCGGCTCAGTGCAGGGTCGGCGAATCAGACTTCGGCGGCTCGGGGGCATTGAATTCGGTAAACACAGCGAGCGCCCCCAGCCGGATGTATTCGGTAATCTCCAGCAACTGCTGCTCGCTCTCGTCGTCCGCTTCTTCCTCTTCGGACAGCTGACTGATGGCCACCATATCCTCGATCAGCTCCCGGATCTCGTCGGGCGCCTGGCCAAGCGACTCCCCGGCCGACAATGCCATGCCCTCGAGAAATCCACGAACCCA
>JAWWAT010000655.1:0-1837 GCA_033721635.1 Marinobacter sp.
CAGCCCCATCCAGAAAACCGAACCGAATGAAGTACACCTGCACGAACGTCATAAGCCCCCGCAAGGTGGGGTAGATCATCGTGCGGGTTTTCTTGCCTTTGCGATGCTTCTCCAGCGAACCGAGCCAGGCGTACTTCGCGCTTTTCTCCAGCGAGTGGCCGAAATCCCTGTGTGTATAGTGCGTCAGACGGCCCCTGAGGGTTTTGACCCTGCGGCCGGATGGAATCAGTATCCGCTCGTGTACCAGGGCGTCCGAGAAGCTCACGCCTTCGCGACGGAACAGCCGGAGCGGGGCTCGGCCGCTGCGTCCGAAATCCAGGCGGCTGCCGTAAATGGTTACGGCCCAGGGAAGCTTGTAGGCGTCCGCGTCAGGGTCTGCCAGGTGATCATTGATCTCTCGAGCCAATTCCGGTGTGACACGCTCATCGGCATCCAAGGATAGCACCCACTCTCCGGTCGCTTTCTCGAGTGCGCGCTGTTTCTGTATGCCAAAGCCCGGCCCGTCTGTGACTTCGACAACATCAGCCAGTTCTCTGGCCAGTTCGACGGTTCTGTCAGTACTGCCGCTGTCCAGAACGATGATTTCGTCAGCCACGAGCCTCGCTGACTTCAGGCAGTCGGTGATGTGGTCTTCTTCGTTTTTCGTGATGATAGTTGCGGAAACCTTGCGGGTCCTGTTTCGCACGTAGGATGCGCTCAGCTCTGTAAACATTGCCGACGCGATGGATCCAACTGCCAGCAGGTAGAAGGTCAGAAACAGAGTTCGATTGAAAGTGGCTTCTGTAAGACCGAAAAAGAAGTAGCCAGTGGAGACCATGCAGCCAGCCGTCGCAAGGTGGGCCGTGGCGGAATGGCGGCTGGTCAGGTTTCTGGCAAAGATAGCGAGCGGAATGAAAATCAGCAGGGCCCAGCTGAGGATGCCTGGAATGCCGCTGGTGGCAGCATTGTTGAACAGATCGTTATGGGCATGCCCCGTGCAACAGTCCAGGAAGTATCCAGGCAGGTTTCCATCTGCAACTTCGGCTTCAATCCGCTGGGTATACCCGCCCAGGCCTGCGCCAGACCACGGGCTTTCCGCAAGCATATTCAAAGCCTGGCCCCAGAGCTCCAGGCGGATCTCCACGCCGGAGTCCAGGTGGCCCTCATGGAGCAAGCCGTCGAGTGAGCTGGACATGCGGTCACTGGTGATCATGGCTCCGGCGGCGAGCAGCGGCACAGCAATAAAGCCGGCAATTCGGAGCCGTTTGTTCAGCAGGGGTACCAGTGCGACCAGAAGAAATGGCAGTGCAACAAGGTTGCTGCGAGTTTCGGACAGCATTGAAATCAACACTGCAGATATTCCGACTATGAGGAAGATGGTTGCTTTGCCTTTGCGTTCTTCACGAATAAAGAACATTCCGGCAACGATCGTCAACATGCCGCCGAGGAGGGCAAGATTGCCAAAACTGATCGGGTTGATACCGCCACCGAAACGGGAAGCCAGCAAGTCATCCAGAGCGCCCTGACGGGCGGTGACAGTTACCAGGAAGATGCCTATCACTGACAAGGACAGCAGTCCGATGGCAGCAAAAGTCGTTCGGGCGCCGATCCGCGCATAGCTGATGGCAACAATCAAAGGCCAGAACAGGATAAAGCGTGCGTGTGTTCCAAACGTCTTTCCACCCTCATAATCAAAGCCTTCCAAAGCCCAGGACAGAAAGCTCACCAGTACGAAGAACCAAAAGGAAAAGTGCAGCAACCTGAGTTCTTTGGGCTTGTCCCAACCGGTTTTATACAGAGATTTCCTGGCACTGAGCACCATTCCGGCAATGGCGAGCAACAGAGTGGCGCCAGCCAG
>JAWWAT010000656.1:0-1833 GCA_033721635.1 Marinobacter sp.
CGGCATACAGGGGCCGTGCGGACACAAGATTGGCCAGGCCTGTCGTTCCCGGCGATACCGGCTTACCGTTATAGAAATATTCAACGGCCAGATTGAGCCCGTTGCGAAACGCCCAGTTCAGATCCGCGACTCCCTGCCAGTAACTGTCTCCCGCGTCTGGCTTGCTCCAGACGAGTTCTGTGCGCCAACCGGTGCCAGCCACGGAGCCACCGCCGCTGACACCCGCTTGGGTGACGTCGGCGAACTCGCCCATCATCACGCCGGCATCGACCCCGGCAACGAAGCGCTTGGCCCGTGCCGCCGTGCTGGCATTCTGGTCCCCGTGTTGCGGCGCATGCACGGCGCTGATCCGGCCCGTTGCACCCCAGGCTCTGTCCCATAACAGCGCGTCCACGCCAATGCGTTCATCCGGCTCCAGTTGCAGTGGGCTGACAGGATTGAGAATGTCCATGGGGTTCCAGATGAGCGCCGTGGACCAATTCACCTGTTGGCGGCCGAACCGGAAATCACCGGCCGGCGAGCGCCACTGGATCGTGCCACGGTACAGTTGATGGCGCGCCAACAAATCCCCTGATTCATGCACATTGCCCTGAAGATCCCAGTAGCGTGGATCGGGAGCATCCCTGAGCAGGGCAAACTCCGGGCTGTCCAGAAAACTGCCTGTCACCAGTTCCAGGTCGTAGGCCGCATCCACAACCCAATCCCGATAGCGGTAACGGGGCTCAATACGCAGGCGGGTAAGGTTCGATAAGTAGCGATTGTCGTCAATCAATGAGCGCGAGCCAACGCTCAGATTCTTGAGCGACCCCGAGTGGCTGAACTCCGCCTCAGCGTTTGAAGACAGCACCAGCCAGGCCATCGCGACCAGCATCAATGGAGATCGCCTAACCATGGCGGATGGCCTCCACCGGATCCAGTCGCGAGGCCCGCCAGGCCGGATACAGAGTCACCAGCACCGAACACAGGAACAACAGCACGCTGGGAAGCCAGACATGATCGAAAATCAGCACCGGATAGATACGGTCAGTGATACCGGGGATGGCTTCCAGAGCGCCGCTGATCGAGGACAGATCAATGCCGGTAGTGCCAAGCCAGACAACAAGCAGTCCGCCAACCACGGTTCCTACCAGCATTCCCAGTATTGCCAGGAAGAACGCCTCAAACAGAATAGTCAGTTGCAGCTGCAACCCTCTGGTGCCCAGTGCCAGCATTACGCCCAGTTCCGGGGTACGCTCCATCACTGACATAACCATGGTGTTCATGACACCGATGGCGACCACCACAAAAACCACCGACAAGATGAGATAGAAATCCACCTGACTCATTTCCACCATCTGCACCACCACCGGAAGCAGGCTTTCCCAGCCCTGGGCCACCAGTCCGTCGTTGGTCAGAAGCGGCGACTGATTCAGGATTCGCGCCAGGCCGGCACTCTTCGCCCGATCTGAAAGCCTCAATACGATCCGTGAAACTTCACCTTCCAGCAGGCCACCCAGGCGGCGCGCGGCGTTGATATCGGTGAAGACATACTCGGTGTCGAACAGGTCACTGCCAGTGCGATAGATACCGCGGATGGCCTGGGCACTGGAGGCAAGATCTCCGCCAGCCTGCTGGACCGTAATGACCAGCTTGTCCCCCAGCCGGGCACCCAGTTCCTCGGCCAGTTTCTGGCCAATCACTATTCCCGTCTCCCCGGATTGAACGTAAGCGCCCTGCTCCATGTACCCTGAAAGTTCCGTAACCGCCCTCTCCTGCTCCGGTGCAATACCCACCAATTCCACCGGCAGACTCGTCCCGGGGTTTGCCACCATGGCACGCAGCAATACCCTGGGA
>JAWWAT010000657.1:0-1830 GCA_033721635.1 Marinobacter sp.
CTTAGACACTTACCCACAGAATCTGTGGATAACTCTGGGGAAAGTTTTTGGGAACAGCCCCATAAACCCCGTAATCACTGCACTTTCGTTAAATTGGCGACAAAATCACCTGATTCATTTATTCTATGTTTTTCAATAGGTTATAACTTTTGCGCAAAAGTTGAACCGAATTCCCGATCTTTGTTCACAGAACAAACAGCAAGGCACCATCAATGTGCATAAAAATACTGAGTCAAGCGGATTTTTGCCATTTTCGCTGATTTTTTCCCTTGAAAAATGCCCAGAAACGGGGCACCCAATAAAAAAGCCGGCTTTGGAGAAAGCGCTCAATTTGAGCGTGTCCAAAACCGGCTCTTTCCTGGCGCGGGATATTAACCGAACCAGCGTCTCGCATTTCGGAACATGCGAATCCAGGAACCGTCTTCCTGCCACTCCGACGGACGCCAGGAATGCTGCACAGCCCGAAACACTCGTTCCGGATGCGGCATCATGATCGTGACCCTGCCATCGCGGGTCGTAACCCCGGTAATTCCCGCTTCCGACCCGTTCGGGTTATAGGGGTAACGAACCGTTGCCTGCCCCCGGTTATCAACATAGCGCAGGGCAACAAGCTCGTTCTCGGCAAGCGCCTCCGCCGAGGTGCCGCTGGCAAATTCGACCCTGCCCTCACCGTGGGCAACAGCGATCGGCATACGAGACCCGACCATGCCGTCCATGAAGGCCGACGGAGATGGCATAACCTCAGCCATGACGAATCGCGCTTCAAACTGTTCGGACTGGTTGCGTACGAAACGAGGCCAGCCTTCGCTACCTGGAATCAGTTCGTGGAGATTGGAGAGCATCTGACAGCCATTGCACACGCCCAGCGCCAAAGTGTCCTGGCGATTGAAGAATGCCGCAAACTGGTCCCTGACCCGATCGCTGAACAGTATCGATTTAGCCCATCCCTCACCGGCGCCCAAAACGTCACCGTAAGAGAAACCGCCACAAGCGACCAGGCTGTTAAAGCCGTCCAGCGCAACCCGGCCAGAGAGCAGATCGCTCATGTGCACATCTACGGAGTCGAAACCGGCGCGATCGAACGCGGCCGCCATTTCAACCTGTCCATTCACACCCTGCTCCCGCAGGACCGCAACCTTTGGACGGGCTCCCTTGCCGATATAGGGTGCAGCCACATCCTCGTTGACGTCATAGGAGAGCTCGGCGTGAAGACCGGGATCCTCTGCATCAAGCAGGTTATCGAACTCTTCGCGGGCGCAATCGGCGTTATCCCGGAGCGACTGAACGCGGTAGCTGGTTTCAGCCCACAGACGCTGAAGCTCCACGCGGGACTGATCAACCACTGTGCCACCTTCAAAGGTGAGGCGCAGGCTATCGGTATCATTCGGGCTGCCAATCACGCTGATGTAATCGCCAAGCCCCGCGGCAGAGAATTGCTGCAGGACAAAACCGGTGTCCTCCCTACGCACCTGGATAACAGCACCCAGCTCTTCGTTGAACAATTCCCGGGCAAACTGACTGCGATCCTCAGCCAGACCATCCAGCTTGATATCTACACCGCAGCGGCCGGCGAAGCACATTTCTGCCAACGTCACAAATAGGCCACCGTCGGAACGGTCATGGTAGGCCAACAATTTACCGTCAGAGTTCAGCCCCTGAATCACCGCGAAGAAAGCCTTGATGTCCTCGGGATCGTCCAGGTCCGGCGCCACGGCGCCGACCTGACGGTACACCTGGGCCAGAGCGGAACCGCCCAGCCGGTTCTGACCGGCAGCCAGATCCACCAGAATCAGGTCGGTCTCGTCGGCATCCGTCACCAGTTGCGGCGTC
>JAWWAT010000658.1:0-1823 GCA_033721635.1 Marinobacter sp.
CAGGTTGTCGATCAGATCCGCGACTTCCACCGAACCCTGGGCGTTCTCAACCCGGTAATCGAAGGGCAGCGGTTCAGCAACCGCCTCCGGCCAGTCAACCAGTGCGTTCTGGTAACGCTCGAACAGATCGGGCAAACGCCCGGCCAGCTCGGAACGCAGGCGGTGTTCGGTCACGCCCATACCCAGGTCCCCGCGTCGCGCCATGCGGT
The DNA here is from genome assembly GCA_033721635.1 of Marinobacter sp. Taxonomy (GTDB): domain Bacteria; phylum Pseudomonadota; class Gammaproteobacteria; order Pseudomonadales; family Oleiphilaceae; genus Marinobacter. Next base: position 210 of record JAWWAT010000658.1, read on the forward strand.
CCAGAGTTACCTGCAACCGGTCGTGGAGCTCCTCCTCGCTGCTGGCTTTCAGCAGCCCGTCCTGAATCAGCTCATTGTCCAGGCGCCAGCGGTCCAGACCATCCAGCTCGAAATTCTCGTTGTCGGTGTCGTCGTCTTCGACATCCTCGAAGCGCACCTGCAGCCGGCGCTGGTAAAAGGTGTCGATGGGCTTTTTCAGGAAAGCCGCCAGATCGTTCAGACTGATGGGCTCTTCGGGCGCCTGGTAAGGTAGTGCCGACTGTGTCTGCGCGGCAGCCTCGCCACCATGGGCACTGCGCCATTCCCGCTCGTAGGTGTATAACCGGCGTGCCTCCAACACCTCGGCCAGGGGACGGGGCGAACTGTTTTGCCCCTCGCCAACCTCCTCCAGCCCGTTGGCTTTCGGGAAATAGCTCCGGCTGAATGGCTGCAACGGGTGTTGGGTAGTGAGTGCCTCGATGACCTTGGTTTCGGGTTGCCCTGCCACAGACCAGAGACTGTCCAGATGATCCTGAAGCTGCCCCACCAGAACCGACGGCGGCCGTTCCGAATCATCCTTGATGCTGCGGCCTACCCAGCTGATGTAAAGCTGCTCCCGGGCGGATAACAGGGCTTCCAGGAACAGGTAGCGATCGTCCTCACGGCGGGAGCGGTCCCCCGGGCGGTAATCCTGGGCCATGAGGTCGAAATCCACCGGCGGCCGGGAACGAGGGTAGTCTCCGTCGTTCATGCCCAGCAGGCAGACTTTCCGGAAGGGTATGGCCCGCATGGGCATCAGGGTGGCGAAGTTGACCTTGCCGGCCAGGAAACGCTGGTTCAGGCCGCCTTCATCCAGCCCCTCCAGCAGCACATCCTTGACGATGTTCAGGGGCAGGGTCTGTTCCTCAAGGCCTGCTGCCAGCGCGTCTTCCAGCCACTGCTCCAGCTGGCGGCGGAAACGGTTAAGCAGTAACAGGTCGCTGCCTTCGACCTTGTGGAAGAACTGCCCGAGCATCTCTGAGAACAGATGTTCCCATTCGTCCGGTGTACGATTGGTCTGCAGCGCCTGCCAGAGGGATTCCAGCTGATGGACAAAGTCGTTCAGGCGGCCGGCAAGACTGGCCTGCAGGCCGCCGATCTCGCCGAAGGGTTCCACACCGGCCCAGGGCTCATCGTCGCCCATACCATAGCCCAGCAGCATCGAGCGCAGCCCGGATTGCCAGGTGTTGCGCTCCAGCTCGGCGGGCAGGTCGAGGCTTTCCCGGTGCTGGCCGTGCAGACCCCAGCGGATATTGGCGCCCTCGACCCAGCGACGAGCCAGGGGGATCTCGTCTTCATTGATTCCGAAACGGTCCCGTATGCCGGGTACTTCCAGCAGGCTGATAATCTCACTCACCGCAAAACGGCTGCGGGGCAGTGACATCAGGGTTTCCAGGGCAATCAGCACCGGCTCGTGATGGCGCTGGCCCTGGTCGGAAATGGTGAAGGGAATGTGGCGTTTCCGGCCCGGCTGGTAGCGGCCGAATACGGCCTGGATGTGGGGCGCGTACACGTTGATATCGGGCACCATCACAATGACGTCTCGGGGCCGCAGCGTTGGATCGACGTTGAAGGCGGCGAGAAGCTGATCGTGCA
>JAWWAT010000659.1:0-1822 GCA_033721635.1 Marinobacter sp.
ACGTCACCTCTGGCGGCGTTAGCCAATGTTTTGAGTGATGAACTGGAGCATCTGGTCGGTTGTGGAAACCACTTTCGAGTTCATCTCGTAGGCCCGCTGGGTAGTAATCATGTTCACCAGCTCCTCCACGACTTCCACGTTAGAGGATTCCACCGATCCCTGCTCAATGGAGCCCAGCCCGGCCAATCCGGCTTCACCTTCGGCCGGATCGCCACTGGCATTGGTGGCTTTGAACAGGTTGTTGCCGATGGCCTGCAGCCCCTGGGGGTTGATGAAATCCACCAGCGTAATCTGGCCCAGGTTTACCGGTGCCGCCTGATCGTCCGTCACCGCCGTCACGGTGCCATCCTTACCAATGGTGATATTGGTGGCGTTCTCCGGCACGTTGATGGCCGGCTCCAGTGGGTATCCGTCCGGGTTCACCACATCACCGTCAGCATTAAGCTGGAACTGGCCGTCCCGGGTGTAGGCAATCTGGCCATCCGGTAACTGAACCTGCAGGAAGCCGCGGCCATTGATGGCCATATCCAGGGGCTGCTCGGTAATCTGCAGGTTGCCCTGGGAAAACTGCTTGGCAGTACCCACAACCCGCACACCGGTGCCCAACTGCAGGCCGGACGGCAATTCGGAGTTCTGGGTAGTCAGGCCGCCGGGTTGCCGGTTGATCTGGTACAGCAGGTCCTGAAACACGGCTCTGTCCCGCTTGAAGCCAGTGGTGTTGACGTTCGCCAGGTTGTTGGAAATGGTGGACATGTTGGTGTCCTGAGCGCTCAACCCGGTCTTGCTGACCCAAAGTGCTGGATGCATGCTGCTTACTCCTTGCCGGGGGCACTCAGGCGGCCATTTTTTGCCGCTTCAGGCCCGCCAGGCCAATGTGTTCAGTCGTTACTTAAAGGTTCTGCAACAGCCGTGCCGTTGCTTCCGAATTCTCGTTCGCGGTGGTCATCACCTTCACCTGCATCTCGTATTGCCGGGATAACTGAAGGTTGGAGATCATCTCCTCCACTGCATTCACGTTGGAGCTCTCGAGGAATCCCGACGCAACCCGCTGGTTTGCGTCCGGCGGCTCCGGGCCATCGAGAGCCTGATCCGGCTTGCGACGCATGTGGCCGTCGAGGCCTTTCTCCAGGGCTTCCGGAGGCGGGCTGACCAGTTTCAGCCGGTCCACCTCAACCAGCTGGTCCGGTGGCCCTCCCACTGGAACAATCGATACGGTGCCATCGGCGCCAATCTGGACATTATCGAAAGGAGGAAGCGCAACTGGCCCACCGTTGCCAAGTACCAGTTCGCCATTGGCAAGTCGCACCAGGCCATTCACATCCACCTGCAGGCTGCCACTACGGGTGAAGACTTCCTCGCCCTGATCGTTCTGGATGGCAAGCCATCCCTCTCCTTCCACAGCCACGTCGAGTTTGCGACCGGTTTCCATCAGCGCACCCGCGGACAGGTCCGTACCGGGCCTTTCTGTCATGGCATAGGCGCGAGTCGGGTGATGCTCTCCGTAGACAGGCATGCTGCGGGCCTGGGCGAAGTCTTTCTTGAAGCCGGTGGTGCTTACATTCGCCAGATTATTGGCATGGGCCTGCTGGGCCAGCATATTTTGCTTGGCACCAGACATACCGATGTAGAGGGCTTTGTCCATGGGAAAACTCCTGCCGGAATTTTGACTGTTTCCAGTCTTCCTGCAGGAGTCATGCCATGTTCGCTACGACGCGATATTAACGGAGGTTGATGATGGTCTGAGTGACCGCATCGGAGGTTTCAATGGTCTTGGCGTTGGCCTGATAGTTCCGCTGGGCAATGATCAGGTTGACCAGTTCGG
>JAWWAT010000660.1:0-1815 GCA_033721635.1 Marinobacter sp.
CCAGATTCAGCAGAAAACTGACCCCCAACTCGCCGGTGTCCGGGCCGACGCTGAACGGTACCAGCTGATAGCCAGGCGGCAGGTCGCCATGGCTGTGATCCTCGGAAACCAGCAACGACAGCTCGCTGCCCGGATCTTTTGCCAGTTCCGCCGCTTCACTGATGTCCACAAAGGGCTGGCCATCCAGCTCCCCATCCCAGGCTGCTTCCTGGCCCTTGGGAGCCTCGAAGCAGCCCGCTGCCAGAGGGTCGATACCCACGACCCGCCCGCCCTCCGGCGAGGGGGCCTCCAGCCAGGGCATGACACACAGCCCTGCTCGACGCAGCTTAACGAAGTCGCCCACAGTCACGGGATTGCCATCTCTGCGGATTACCTGCTGTCGCTCGGCCACCGCAGATTCGCTCTGATCAAGACTGGCCCGGGCCTGGCTGGTGAGGTGATGAACGCCTGTCCAGAGCATGGTGGCGAGCAGGATCATGGCGGCCAACGCCAGCAATTGGAGAGGGTGTCGACGATAGTGGCTGAACAGAGCGGCCAACAAGGTCATGGCGGACTCAGGCTTCCTGGAGATGGCCGAGATCCAGGTGCTGGCTGCAACGAGTGGCCAGTTCCTGATCATGGGTGGCGAGGATCAGACCGCAACCATGGCGGGTCTGCAACTCGAAGAGCTGCCCGATCACCGCCTCGGCGGTGTGCCGGTCAAGGCTGCCTGTCGGCTCGTCGGCAAGAATCAGGGCCGGCTTCATGGCAAACACCATGGCCAGGGCGGCGCGCTGACGCTGTCCGCCGGACACCTGGTCCGGAAAGCGATCGGCAAGTTCGCCGATGCCCAATCGTTCCAGCCAGTCCTGGCAATCATCGTCGGGCTGACCGGCAAGGCTGGCCCGAAAACGGACATTGTCCAGCAGTGACAGGGCCGGCATCAGGTTGGCTTCCTGGAATACCACACCGATCTGTTGTCGGCGCAGATCGCCCCAGCGCACGTCAGCCCTGCTACCGGGTTCCGCTGACCGGGTATCGAATGTCTCGCCGAGCACATGGACTACCCCTGCATCTGGCTTCTCCAGACCGCACAGGATGTTCAACAAGGTGCTTTTTCCGGAACCCGAGCGACCTGTCAGCGCCAGCGATTCGCCCGCCTGAAGTTGAAACGAGAGATCGGTGAGTACAGGCACCGGTTCGTCACCGCTGCGAAACTGCTTGTTGAGGCCTCGGGCCAGAAGCAAAGAATCCACCATTGTTTTCCCGTCTGATTGCTTGGGGCAGGGCTTGTGCCCCGGACAGCCGGAACCTGCCTGTCAGTCAGCCGCTCCGATAGGCTCGGCGTGGGACCCATGCCGCTGTGCACGCCATTCCCGGAAATGCTCCAGCCATGACAGCAGCGCTGGAACTACCAACAACACCAGAAGAGTCGAGAGACCCAATCCAAAGGCAATCGAGGTCGCCATCGGAATCAGGAACTGGGCCTGCAGGGACGTCTCGAACAACAGGGGCAGCAGGCCACCGATGGTGGTCAGCGATGTCAGCATCACCGCCCGAACCCGCTGCACCGCGGCTTCATTGAGCGCATCGGTAATCCCCAGCCCTTTTTTACGCTGCTGGTTGTAGAAAGCTACGAGAATAATGGCGTTATTGACCACAATCCCGGACAGACCGAACAGACCAAACAAGGAAAGGATGGTCAGCTGCAGTCCCATCAACCAGTGGCCCAGCAGCGCGCCAACCAGGGCAAACGGAATAATGGCCATAACGATCAGGGGCAGGCTCCAGGAGGCGAAGACCCAGGCCAGCACCACGTACATCAACGCCAGACCG
>JAWWAT010000661.1:0-1807 GCA_033721635.1 Marinobacter sp.
CACCATGGTGCGCCATCAAGAGCAGATCCCCTCGATGCATCAACGCTTCAAATGCGGAATACCGAGCCTTGCGGGCCGCCTCTTCGATGCCGCCACCGCCAGCTGCATTGCCGTCGGTGACAACATTTACCCGCTGAACTACCAGCGGAACACCCAGGCGATCGCACAATTCGCGGCAAAACGACTCGGTATCCGATGCATTCGGCTGGAGCTGGTGGTTGATGTGCACTGCCCGAACGCTTCCGGAGCTGACATGGCAGTGCACTGCCAGGTGTAATAGCAGGGTGGAATCCAGGCCACCGCTCAAGGCGACCCAAAGGCGGGTGTGATCGGGGAGCTCTCTGACCGGGGCACACAGGGCCTCCGGCCAGTGGAATCCGGATCCGGGCTCAGCGCCCGGTGTCATAGCGGGTCAGCCGCTCGTAGCGGCGGGATACCAGCTCATCCAGGGGCAAGCGGCTGAGTTCAGCGACGCCCTTTGCCAGAACCTCTTTCAGGGACTCTGACATTTTTTCGGGGTTGCGGTGAGCACCGCCGAGAGGCTCGGTCACCACGTTGTCCGCCAGGCCAAGATCCTTCAGGCGATCCGCAGTGACACCCATGGCCTCTGCGGCCTGGGCAGCGTACTCGGCACTCTTCCACAGAATCGAGGCGCAACCTTCCGGAGAAATAACCGCGTAGGTGGAATACTGCAGCATGTTCAACTGGTCGCAGACACCGATAGCCAACGCGCCACCGGAACCGCCTTCACCGATGACCGTAGAAATTATGGGCGTCTTGAGACGGGACATAACAGCCAGGTTAAAGGCAATCGCTTCACTCTGGCCCCGTTCTTCCGCGCCGATGCCCGGATAAGCGCCCGGCGTGTCGATGAAGGTAAGAATGGGCATTTTGAACCGCTCGGCCATTTCCATCAGGCGCAGGGCCTTGCGATATCCCTCCGGGCGGGGCATACCGAAGTTACGCTTTACCTTGTCCCGTACTTCGCGGCCCTTCTGATGACCAATAACCATCACCGGCTTGTCGTCAAGCCGTGCAGTGCCGCCGACGATCGCCAGGTCGTCGGCATAACGGCGATCACCGTGCAACTCATCGAAATCCTCAAACATGGATTCGATGTAGTCCAGGGTATAAGGCCTGCGTGGATGGCGAGCCAACCTGGCAACGTCCCAGGGCTTGAGATCGGAAAAAATGCTCTCCGTGAGGCTGACGCTCTTCTTTTTTAGCCGGGTAATCTCGTCGGTGATGTTGATGTCGGTGTCATTGCCAACCATCCGAAGCTCTTCAATCTTGGCTTCCAGGTCGGCGATTGGCTGTTCGAAATCCAGATAGTTAGGGTTCATGATGTTCCATCATTTTTTGCCAGGCGGGAAAATGCTCCGCCAAACCAGAATTTACACAAAGATAGCAGCGCCCGGTCAGTGGCTAAAGCGGACATTGGTATGAGTCCGCTATCTGACAAACTTTTAATTTTCAGCTTACTCAATCATAGACCAGTTCTACCGACTGGTCGCCTACGAGGTAACGGAGCTCCAGCAGCAGGTTGTCATCCGGCTGCACCCGCCAGGATTCGCCCAGCTCAATTCGGGTAGAGGCCTCGGGGCTGCTGTACTCAATCCAGACCGGGCTACCCTCACATCGGAACGGTCTAAGCGTAGTATCCAGTTTTTCCAGCAGTCCGTTCTGCAGCTGATCGGCGTGCAGGTTTAGCTTCAACCCACGACTGAACTGCTGGCGAGCACTCGCGACATCCATCACCGAGCTCACCCGCATCTTCATCTGGCCGGAATAGTCGTCGTGGCTGACC
>JAWWAT010000662.1:0-1789 GCA_033721635.1 Marinobacter sp.
AGCCCGGAGATGCTCGGCATCAGCGGCGGCGCGGCGGTCGTCATGGTGTTGATTGTGCTGTTCGGTGCCGACATTGGCCGGGCAGGACAGCTGGGAGCGGCTACCCTGGGTGCTGCTGCTGCCCTGGGCTTGCTGATCATGCTGGCCCGCAAGCACCGGTTTGCCGGCAACCAGCTCCTGCTTGGCGGGCTCGCTTTGTATGTCTTTATGGACGCGGGTCTTCGTCTGGTCATGGCGTCCGGTGGTACCGTCGCCTCGCAGCTTCTTAACTGGATGTATGGCTCCACCTGGCTGGTCTCGGAGACCGAGGCTCTGGGGCTGTTGGCGCTCATCGTGCTGATTTCAGCTGGCCTGTTGGTGATTATCCGCCCACTGAGCATTCTTCCCCTGGGTGACACATCGGCCAGCTCACTGGGCTTACCGGTTACGAAAGTGCGTCTGCTGTTGCTTCTGTTAGCGGCGCTGCTGACTGCTTCGGCAACGGTTGTGATCGGCCCTCTGAGTTTTGTGGGTCTGATCGCTCCTCACCTCGCCCGCGTTCTTGGCCAGCAGACCGTTGGCCGGCAGCTCCTCGTGGCTGCCCTTGCCGGAGGCTTGTTGCTGGGGGTGGCCGACTATCTCTCCAGAATTGTTGTTTACCCGAACCAGCTTCCGGCCGGGCTTCTGGCCGCCCTGGTCGGTGGCCTCTATTTCCTCTGGGGGTTGAGTCGTCATGGCAGAGCCTGATCGCAACCGGGTGATCGGCCCCTGGGCCAGTGAATACAGCCAACTCCTGACCCAATCCGGGCTGGACAGGGAAGCGGTGTTGAGCGAGGCGCTGCAACCTTCTGTCGGTGCGCTAAGCGGCCTTTTTTCTTTGGCTCAGTGCCTGGAGCAACCGTCACTGCTGCTCAATCAGGCCGGCATCGAATCCTCCGAGAAAACCGAGCCCCGGGCCGTGCGCGCGTTTGTTTCCGTGCTGCAGCAGGATCTGGCGCTCAGCGTGGTCGCGCCACTGACCCTCAGGCTGTTCCGAGACGGCCAGGCTCCTTTACCGGACCCCCAACGAATATTCCTGGCCCCGGGGGATAAACAGACGCCAACGGCATCTCGATGGTTTCAAGTGCCGGGCGGAGAGCTGGTTGATGAAGAAACATTTGTCCGGTCGGCAGGGGCTCTGACAGCAGGATGGTACCCGGCTTTCCGCCACCAGCTGGGAGTCAGCCCTGGTGCCTATTGGAGCAGTATCGGGCTTGGATTGGGAGCACCGTTTTCAGCCGTGTGGAACCGGGTCGAACCGCAAGCGCTTTGCCAATTGGCGCAAGGCTGGCTGGAGCAATTTCAAAACGAGGCAAACCAGTTCATCGACTGGATTCCGGCGGTGTTCGGCGAGCAAACCACGGCCATCCCACAACGCAAGGGCTGCTGCCTGAAATACCTGCTGCCGGAGGGCGGTTACTGCGGCACTTGCGGTGTACATCGCAAAAAACGACTCGCTGCTCTCATGCCCCAAGGGCGGACGACATCGCCAGGCCAATGGCAGCCAGGCCGATAAGCACGCCGGCGCCTGCCGCAAGCTTCAAACCTTCGATCATTTCCTGTTCGGGTGCCATTCCCTTTCCTCCCGTTTGACGTGACCCCATGTGGCCTTACTGTATTGCGAATCATTATTATTTGCAACAGTCGATGACTGATCCGGAATCCACCAAGAGCCCTATACTCCTGGTAACGCGACCGCCGCTCGGCGAAGCCCGCCTCAACTGCTACGCTGAATGTTCAGACGGCACCGGTAGGAACGGAGGATCCAATG
>JAWWAT010000663.1:0-1788 GCA_033721635.1 Marinobacter sp.
GATTGAAGGGTTGCCAGTGCTGACTGGAGCAGGTCGGATACGGTCTCTTTCATGCTGGCGGATGACTCGGGTTACAAGAGAATTGGAGAACGGCGGCACGCTGCCTGCCGGAGAATCGAAGGGCGCTATTATCGCGGAAAGGCGCGGGCGACTCAAATTAAGCTCAGGGAAGCCTGCAGTGGTTCATGCCAGGAAGGCTTCGGCGGGTAACAAACGAGTGGGATGAGTACTTTTCTACTCTCCCTGGAACGGAAGAATCACCGTGCTGTTAGCGCTCATAAAGCTTATCCTTGAATTGGTACTGTCATACGAGCCTACGCCGTTGTAACGGCCGTTGCGCTCGGAAGGTGATGAGGTGGAGTTGGCCCCGCAGTTGGTTGCCTCGAAAGTGACATCGAATACGTTGACGTTCGAAGCCTGGATGTTCACCTCTCCATCAAAGACGCAACCTGTTGAATCTGAACCTGAAAGACCGCCTTGACTACCTATTGTGAAGCTCGTTGTTTGATCAAGTGACAAGTAGGATTTTGACAGGATGCTCAATGAAATGGGCTCGTTGCTCAGATCAACCAGTCTCACGAGCACAGCGTTCGCATTAAAGTTTCCTGTGATCGAATAGCTGAGGCTTTGTGGATCTTCGACGATACCTGTTAGGGAACCTTCCGCTCGATTCCATTGGTCGGTGTAGAACAGACTTGCGGCGCTTCCGCTGACCTGGCCTTCATTTGCCCCTGCTTCGATTGTGCCAAAAATGGAATTAACGGCATTTATAGCGGTAACAAAACGCCCTGAGCTGCTGATCCATGTAATGGCTTCGTCCGAGCCACCATTGCTTGATGCAATGGCGGTTAAATAAACGCCGGGTCTGAGTCCGGTGCCCCCGCCGTCGTTGACACCCGTAAGGCTGTCGGAAGAGCCGTTGGTGCCGTCAACCAATGGGGTGGACCAAGTGCCGCCTTCCGCAAGGGCGCTGGGGTCGTCCCCATCAGCGAGTGGCTCAGAGTTTTCACTACCACCGCAAGCAGTGATCAGAAGGCCGGATAAAATGATCGGCAAGTATTTACCACGTACCATCCCTGACATTTGACACTCCAATCTCTAGGTATCGTTATTATTTCGCGCAGTCGCTTAAGCGGTAGGCAGTGCAGAAGCTTGATTCTGTAAAAGAGTTAATATTAGCAGGCTTCCATCGGTAAAAGAGGTCCTGAGCCACATCGGGATGTTAAATATTGCAAAAAGACGCCTCTTATCACAGTTTTATAGCGTCACCCGGTTTCAAACGGGTCGACGTCGATTGCCCATTTGGTATCCCGTGGAAGCGTCATCAGGTCGAGCCCCTGACAAAGGGCTGCCAGTTGTCGGTTCAGTCGTGACCGGCTCTTTGAAACGAGTACCAGTTGGGCTCGGTGGCGGTCTGCCCGGCGGGCAATGATTGCAGGCAGAGGTCCCCAGGATTCGATGTCTCTGTGGGACGCTTCCGATTTTATATTATCGAGAAGTTTGAGGCTTGCCTCCATGGTGCCTGCCTCGGCACGAAAAATCGCCATAGCCCGGTAGGGGGGGAGAAGGCTTGTTTCACGTTCAGCCAGCAACCGGTGTGCGATCGGTAGGTAATTTCCCAGAGATAGTGCTCCAAGTAGTGGATGGTCACTGTGGCACGTCTGTATCAGCACTTCGCCGGGTTTTTCTCCCCGGCCTGCTCGCCCGCTGACCTGGAGAAGCGTCTGGATTAATTGTTCAGGCGCGCGAAAGTCGACACTGAACAGCCCGCCGTCGGCATTGACCACA
>JAWWAT010000664.1:0-1765 GCA_033721635.1 Marinobacter sp.
GGCTGGACCACCAACTGGCTCGCCATCAAGATGACCTTCTACCCGCTGGAATTCGTCGGCAAACCCCCTTTACTGGGCTGGCAGGGCATCATCCCGTCGAAAGCCCGAAAGATGGCCGCCATCAGCGTCGATGCCACCATCTCCAAAATCGGCACCGTGCGGGAAATCTTCCAGCAGATCGACCCCAAGGTACTCGCCGCCCACATCATCTACACCGTCGAACCCCGCACCGAAGAATACGTCGACGAACTGATGCTGAAAGAGTACCCCACCTTCTGGGAAAACCTGCCGGCTTCCGCCAGAAATATGGTCTATGACCGGGTGAGGAAGTCCACCCCGCACCTGGTGGACAATCTGGTGGAAGACGTATCCGACAACATCGAAGACCTGCTGGACATCAAGAGCATGGTCATCGAGCGCCTGGCGAAAGACAAACAACTGCTTAACCGGATATTCATCGAATGTGGCGAAGTGGAGTTCCGCTTCATCATCAACTCCGGCTTCTACTTTGGTTTCCTGTTCGGCCTGGTACAAATGACCGTCTGGTATTTCTACCAGAGCTGGTGGGTGTTGCCGTTCTTTGGGCTGCTGGTGGGTTGGGCCACCAACTGGATTGCATTGAATGTGATCTTCCGGCCGCTGCACGAGAAAAAATTCGGGCCGGTGCGGCTTCAGGGCTTATTCCTCAAGCGCCAGCAGGAAGTGGCCGAGTCCTTTTGTCACATCGTGACCCATGAAATCCTGACGGTGGGCAATATCATCAATGCCATCCTCGAGGGCCCGAAAGGCGACCGTGCCCGCAACATGGTCAAGAAGCACATCAAACCGCTGGTGGACGAAACTGCCGGCATGGGCAAGGCCCTGACCCAGGTGGCCTTCGGGCCTACCGGGTTTGCCACTCTGAAGAATCAGGTGGGACAGAAGGCCATTGAGATTTCCCGCACCTCGTTCGATAATCCTGTGTTCGAGACAGACCGGGCGAGAGCCGTGGAAAGCATTATGGTTGAACGGATGATTGCCCTGTCCTCGGAAGAATTCCAGGACCTGCTGCGCCCCTGCTTCCAGGAGGACGAGATCAAACTGATACTGGTGGGTGCCTTCCTGGGCTTCGCTGCCGGTGTCTGCCAACTGGTCTTTGTATTCGGCGGTTCCGTCTTCTGACTTTCAACACCAGACAAGCGGCATTTATACCGGTTTACGCTGGGCTTATCCGCTACCGGCCTCTATACTCCGGAATTACGGGTGTGTATTTCCCGGCGACTATTCTTTTCCCGGAGGCATCGGATGCCAGGCTTTCTTTCCTGGATTTCAGGTTTATTTTCGTCCGACGTACCAACAACCGTATCAGCGCCCGAGTCCCGCCTGCTTAATCCGTCTGCGTCTGTGGAAAACGAGGTAGCGACCGATCCCGCTCTGACCGACCAACTGGAAGAACACCTGTTTTGCTGGCTGCTGGACTCGCCACCCACGGCACTTCGAGCAGACCCCGGGCAATGGGAGCCCATTCTTGAAAGCCTGCGTGAGCGCATCGCCCATCGGACGCTGAACGAATTACCGCGCCAACCGATGACTCTGCCAATGCTGATGCGGGCGCTATCCGATGAACAATCGGACCGGCACCGTCTGACAGAGATCATCCTCAACGATCCGGCACTGACCGACCAGTTGCTACAGATTGCGAACAGCCCCTACTTCAGGCCCGGCGACCAATCCATTGATTCCGTGGACCAGGCTGTTTTTCTGCTGGGTCTGGACGGCATTCGTA
>JAWWAT010000665.1:0-1745 GCA_033721635.1 Marinobacter sp.
CTGGGAACGGCGACAACGACGCTGTCTGACAGGCGATCAGTCAACGAAAGACCATTGATCGGATAGAACAGGGCGACAATAGCGGGGATGCTCACGAATAGAGTGGCTGCTCCAAGGTAGTAGCTGCCCAGCAGCGTCAGGAAAATTACCGCAGCCGCCGTTACGTAGCGCCTGAGCGCCTTGGTCCAGCTCACTGACGTGCCATCAATGTTTTCAATGCGGATCCGCCAAACCTGCATGCCGAGGGTCTGGCCGATGCGGGTCCAGAAATAGCCAAAAAACAGGTAAAGAACCAGAAACAGGGTGAATGTCAGCCCCGGGTCCCCGGACAGTTGGCCTGCCTCGGCCATGTCCTCATATCGATCCCAGCCGGTGATCCATCCGGCCACCATTGTGTAACCCCAGGTAGCGACAAGCAGTACGGCAATGCTGATCAGGCCGTCGTAAATAATGGCAAGGGCGCGTTTAAGGGCAGTGGCTGGTGGTAACAGTTCCTCGGCGTCATGGAAGCGTCGGGGCATGGAATCTCCTGTGATGTTTCACGTTTTTCCTGTTCTCGGCGTGTGCTAGAGTAGCGGATTTGCACAAGCATGTAAGTATTCGTATTCAATCGCGGACCGGGCGGCATTCCCGCCGGGTTTCTGGAAAGGTATCAAAGGGCTATGAAAACCGCAGAGTTGCGTCAGGCATTCCTCGATTATTTCAAGCAGCAAGGTCACACCATTGTTCCAAGTAGTTCGCTGGTACCTGCGGACGACCCCACATTGCTGTTTACGAATGCGGGAATGAACCAGTTCAAAGACCTGTTTCTGGGTCGTGAAGAGCGCGACTACACCCGGGCAACCTCCACCCAGAAATGTGTCCGCGCGGGTGGCAAGCACAACGACCTTGAAAACGTGGGCTACACCGCCCGGCACCACACGTTTTTCGAGATGCTCGGCAACTTCAGTTTCGGTGACTACTTCAAGCGGGAAGCGATCAACTACGCCTGGACGTTCCTCACCGGCGAGCACTGGCTGAACCTGCCCAAGGAAAAGCTCTGGGTAACCGTCTACGCGGAGGACGACGAAGCCTACGACATCTGGAACAAGGAAATCGGAGTGCCGGCAGACCGTATCGTCCGGATCGGCGATAACAAGGGTGGCCGTTACGCCTCTGACAACTTCTGGCAGATGGGCGACACGGGTCCCTGCGGTCCCTGTACCGAAATCTTCTACGACCATGGTCCGGATGTCGCTGGTGGACCTCCCGGTTCACCCGAAGAGGATGGCGACCGCTACATCGAAATCTGGAACGTGGTGTTCATGCAGTACAACCGCACAGCAGATGGTGAGATGCTGAAGCTGCCCAAGCCGTCTGTTGACACCGGCATGGGGCTGGAGCGCATCACTGCGGTGTTGCAGGGCGTGCACAGCAACTATGAGATTGATCTGTTCCAGGATCTGTTGGCAGCCGCCTCTCAGGTTCTGGGCGGTGCCGCGACCACGGAAGCGTCCCTGCGCGTTGTCGCCGATCACATCCGTTCCTGCGCGTTCCTGATCGCCGACGGTGTCATGCCCTCAAACGAGGGCCGCGGCTTTGTGCTGCGCCGGATCATTCGCCGTGCCGCGCGCCACGGTAACAAACTGGGCGCAACCGGGCCGTTCTTCTACAAACTCACCGGAGCCCTGTGCGAGCTGATGGGTGATGCCTTCCCGCAACTGGTCAGCAGCCGCAAGCAGATTGAAAGAGTCTTGCTGCAGGAA
>JAWWAT010000666.1:0-1744 GCA_033721635.1 Marinobacter sp.
TACCGGCGGGTAGTTCACGGTAATAACGCCGATGTTGCCTTCCCGGTTATAGCTAACGACCTCAGACATGATTTCTCCTCGCATTCTTTCTGAAATATGGTTTTAACTAGCGAAACATTCGTACGATTTAATACAAGTTCGATGGCAGTTTCAACCGTCCATTAAACTACAGGAATAAAAAAACCGCAGGTTTCAGGCTGCGGTTTTTCTGATCGGGAACCGGGACAAAGGTTCTCCCGCTATGTCATGAAGCCTCAAACGCCCAGCGATTCAATATCCCCCGCCAGCATGGCCAGCTGGTGGGCAATAGAACCCCGGAGCTTCTCAGCCGGCACCAGATAGGATGGTGCGGCGCTGGTGAGCGCCATGATGGTGCCGTCCTGCAGGTGGATCGGCACACCGGCGGAGTTGATGTTGCGGTCCCACTCGCCGATCGACAGACAGAAGCCGTGTTCCTTGTAATCCTTCATGGCCTGGTCGAGGCCGGCCTTTTTCTCGGGCCAGTCGTCACCGTATTTGGCAGCCATGGCGTCGTCGATGACCAGGCGAGCCTTATCGCTGACGGCGCAGTAGTAGGCGCGGCCGGCAGAGGTGGTGGCCATGGGCAGTTTCAGGCCGATGTCCATGCGCAACAGGGAGGCTTCCGGTGGCAGCCGGTTTTCCACGTAGATCATGTGCAACCGGTCGCGGCAGGTAAGGCCAACGGACATGTTGGTCTGGCGTGCGAACTCGTCCATATAGGGCTTGGCCAGCTGGCGTACCTTGAGGTTGGATACGTAGGCATAACCGAGCGCCAGCACCCCGGAACTGAGCTGGTATTTTTCCAACTGGGTGTTGTAGCTGAGATAACCCAGTTTGGTGAGGGTGTAGGTCATCCGCGACACGGTCGGCTTTGGCAGCCCGGTAATGCGGGCGATGTCCTGGTTACCCAGAATCACCGGCCCCTGGCTGAAGGCACGGAGCACGTCCAGGCCACGGGACAGGGCCTCGACAAACTTGCGGTCTTTTTCCGGCTTCACGGGCTCACCGTCAGTGGATGCCACTTTCAGTTCGGGTGAGATCTGCTTTTTTCCTGCCATAATGGGACGTCCTCCAACCGCGTCGCCCGCTCCGGTAACCGGTGTATTAATATCGTGAATAGTTGCGAATTCGCTATTTTAATCGCTGCAGAAATCAAGTACCAGAAAGTCTTTTCAAAATTTGTACCAAATATGAAACACTTGCCACTTATGTTTCAAATTCGGAACCGCAGGGCGGTATTTCTTACCGACTTTTGTAAACTTTGCGGCTCTTGTATTCTGCATTGCAAAACAAATTAGCAGCCATCAAACCCTATGGCGACCCCCGGAGGCAAGATGAAGATTCTTTTTGTGGCAGGTGACCCAAAACCCGAGCGCTGGACAGTGCCCATCAAAGAACTGTTGCCGGAAGCGGAGATTTACGTGTGGGATCCGAACGGTCCCGCCGTTGACGCGGATTACGCCATCGTCTGGCAGCCACCGGAGGCACTGTTTGACAGGGAAAAGCATCTGAAAGCGGTATTCAACCTTGGGGCGGGCATTGACGGACTGCTCAAGGTTGCCAACCTGCCGCAAAACCTCACGATTGTGCGCCTGGAAGATGCGGGGATGTCGGTGCAGATGGCGGAGTACGTGCTGCACCAGCTGCTGGAAGCCAGCCGCGGGATGGAAACCTACCGGGAGCAGCAACGCCAGGGCATCTGGAAGATCCATCGCCCTATCAA
>JAWWAT010000667.1:0-1720 GCA_033721635.1 Marinobacter sp.
ATGCACCTGGGCAACCGACGCGGACGCCAGCGGGTCCGGGCTGAATTCGGCAAACAGGTCCGAGACAGGGGCGCCGAGGGAGGTCTCGATGATGCTCCGGGCTTCATCGCTCGGGAATGGCGGTACCCGGTCCTGAAGATTTTTCAGGGATTCGGCCATGTCATCCGGCAGCAGGTCCCGTCGGGTGGAGAGTATCTGGCCGAACTTCACGAATACCGGGCCCAACTCTTCGAGTGCCAGCCGCAGGCGATCACCCCGGTCAAGCTTGGGTTTGGGGAACAGGTGCCAGGGCGCAAGCAGGAAAAACACATTCAGTGGCGCGGGCAGTTCTGCAATAGGCAGGAAGGTGTCGAGCCGATAGCGACAGAATACCCAGGCAATTCGAAACAGGCGTTGCAGGCGGGTCACAGGTTCTCCGGTTCGTCAGTCTTGCCGCGGTTTTCAACCAGGTTCAGCCGGGCTTCCAGTCTCTCGGTGCGCAAGCTCAGTTCGTCGATTTCCTCGAAGGTGGCTTCCAGTTCTCGTCGCCCGGGCAGGACACGACTTTCTTCGTGCACGTACTCTTCGATATTGGCGTTCAGGGACTGAAAGGCTTGACGGCTCCACCGGATGGCGCCGCGAATGCGCTGACCCAGAAAGTGTGCTGGCACATCACCGATGTGCTGGGCCATGGCGGCTTCCCAGTCCGGCTCAAGCTGATTCAGTGCCCGCTGCAACTGGTGGGCGAGGGCTGTGTCGCCGGTTGCCACGAGACGGCCGTCGGAAAAGACCCGATCATCGCCGGTGGCCAGTGCCGCAAAAGCGACGGGTTTGCCTGTGATCTCAAGAGCCGGTTGGTCCACCGGCTGGCTGCCCACCCGAACGCGGTTTCCGGCGCGGTCCAGGGTGTAGATGAGGGGGATGGGATCGGTGATATTGAACTGTACCGGGCCCGCCAGTGCTTCCATCAAGGCATGACGCCCCGCCGGATCCAGCTCCAGCGCCCGGTTCAGGGCGCTTTCCAGGATCGCGGAAACAGCGGAAAGCAGGGTAGGGCCAGGAAACATCAGGGCTTGATTCCCACATGCAGGGCAACAATCCCGCCGGTCATGTTGTAGTACCTGCAGTTTACCAGGCCGGCGTTTTCCATCATGCCCTTGAGCGTGTCCTGGTCCGGATGCATGCGGATGGATTCGGCCAGGTACTTGTAGCTTTCACTGTCGCCGGCGATAAGCTGGCCCATCAGGGGCAGGGCGGAAAACGAGTAGGTGTCGTACGCCTTGCTCAGCAGAGGATTGGTCGGCTTGGAAAACTCCAGGATCATCAGTTTGCCACCGGGCTTGAGAACCCGGGTCATGTCGCGCAGGGCCTGGTCCTTGTCGGTGACGTTGCGCAGACCGAAGGCAATGGAAACCGCATTGAAGTTGTTGTCCGGAAACGGCAGGTGCTCGGCATCCGCCTGCACGTATTCAATGTTGCCGGCGTAGCCACGATCGGTCAGCCGGCTGCGTCCCACCTGGAGCATGGAGGCATTGATGTCGGCCAGCACCACCTTGCCGGATGGGCCGACCAGGTCTGAAAACTTCATGGTGAGGTCGCCGGTGCCGCCGGCAATGTCCAGTACCTGGTGGCCCGGACGCACCCCGGAAAGTTCAATGGTAAAGCGTTTCCAGAGCCGGTGAATCCCCATGGACATCAGATCGTTCATGAGGTCGTACTTGCCCGCCACACTGTGGAATAC
>JAWWAT010000668.1:0-1714 GCA_033721635.1 Marinobacter sp.
CCGAGTGGAATCAGGTCCTCACTCTCGCTCTCGATAACCAGCCGCAACTTTTCCTCGGTGGTGGGAATATCAATGCGGAATCGCGCCTCCGGCTCAAACTGGGCCGGATCGCCGTATTCAGACTCCGTCGCAAAGCCGAGTCGCAGGTAGCTTTCATTGTTGGGCAGGCTGTGTTCGCTGCCCGACAAGGTCCGGTCAGCCCACTGGCCAACCGACTGGATCTTCTGCCCGTGCAGGCGCTCCTGCCGAAGTACCCAGTTACTGAAGCTTAGCCAATAGGAATCCCGTGGGTCGGCCCAGTACTCGTCCGGCTCGAACGTGTAGAACTCAACCGGAAGCTGGTTTGGTGAGAGAATCTCGGCTACAGAACGCTCCCGAACCTCAAACACCGGCTCGATGCTGTGGCCCGGGGAAGAGAACGTCAGAGAGAGTGCAGCGGCAAGACCTGCAAAACGATAGCGGAAACACCAGTCAGCCAAAGTCCACCAACAACCTTTCATGCAGCTCCCGCACCTGACGCGTTACATCCTCCAGAGGGCGGTCATTATCAATCACCTCATCCGCCCGCGCCAGCCGATCTTCACGTGACATCTGGGCTGCAATAATCCGCTCAACCTGCTCACGGGAATTGGTGTCCCGGGCCATAGTGCGTTCCAGTTGGACGTCTTTGGGCACATCGATCACGATAATGCGGTCAACCAATTCGTGCTGGTCGGTCTCAAGAAGGAGAGGGGAGACCAGAAGCACGTAGGGAAGCTGGTAGTTCTCCGGGTTCAACTGCCGAATCAATTCCTCGCGGATAATCGGATGCAACAGCGACTCCAGCCAAACCCGCTCTTCCTGCTTCTCAAAAACAATCCCACGAAGCTGCGCACGATCCAGAGCACCTTCTGGCGTCAGGATCTCCTCCCCAAAATGCTCCGCAATCTGCGAAAGCGCTGGCGTACCCGGTTCAACCACTTCCCGGGCGACATCATCTGCGTCGACCCAGTGAACAGAAAGGTCACCGAACAGGCGAGCCACAGTGGATTTCCCGGAACCAATCCCGCCGGTAAGGCCAACAATGTTCATGAATCAGACTCCCAGAAAACCAAACCAGAACGCCTGAATCTCATCCCCAAACCACAAACAGATCAACCCCGCCGTAGCCAGGTAAGGCCCAAAGGGAATCGGCACCTCCCGCCCGTGCTTTCTGAACACCATCAGGCTGATACCCACAACCGCACCAACTACGGAGGAAAGCAGAATCACCGCCGGCAACAACTGCCAGCCCAGCCAGGCGCCGAGTGCAGCCAACAATTTGAAGTCACCATGCCCCATGCCTTCCTTTCCGGTAACCAGTTTGAACAACCAGTAAACCGACCAGAGCGACAGGTACCCGGCAACTGCACCCCAGAAGGCACTGTTGAAGTCCGTTAGCACACCGAAATAGTTCAGCACCAGGCCCAGCCACATCAGCGGGAGGGTGATGCTGTCTGGCAGTAGCTGGGTGTCGAAATCAATAACCGTCAACGCCACCAGAGCCCAAACTAGCAGAAGGGCCCAGAGCGCTGACTCGTTCGGCCCGATAACAGCAATGGTCACCACCGAGAAAATCGCGGTGACGGCCTCAATGATCGGATAGCGCGGTGAGATGGGCGCCTTGCAGGACGCGCATTTGCCCCGAAGAATCAGCCAGCTGATCACCGGAATATTTTCCCAGGCGCGAATGCCA
>JAWWAT010000669.1:0-1710 GCA_033721635.1 Marinobacter sp.
CCCCTGGCCTTTGCCGAGATTGGCATGGCGTGCTACTCGGTTTTCATTTTCTGGGCAATCGGAAACACCAAACACCTGGAACGATGGATCCTGGCGTTTATCCTGCCCTTTTGCATCACCATGATGTTCGCCCTCACGTCACCCCGGGCCACAACAACCGTTTTCGCCTGGGTGCTGTTGATCCCCATCCTTTCTCACCTTCTAATGGGTCGACGTGCAGGCCTTCTGGTATCCGCCATTTTTATGGGTACGGCCGCCGTCATTTTCTTCTTCAAATTCCACGATGCTCCAGAGATGATGCAGCCGCTGCCCATTGCCAATATGGGGCTGATGTCCCTGACGATTCTCGCGTTCTCTCATATTTACGAGATCACCCGGGAGCAATCCGAATCACGCCTGCTGAAAATGGCCCAGACCGATGCACTGACCGGTCTCGCCAACCGGGCGCGCCTGAGCGACGTGTTCGAACAGGAGCGCAAACGCAGCCTCCGCAACGGGACCCCGCTTTCCATGCTGGTACTGGATCTTGACCACTTCAAACAGGTCAATGATCAGTATGGTCACGAGGCCGGCGACCTTGCGCTCCGTCATGTCGCCAACACACTAAGGGCGTCGCTGAGAGCAACCGACCTTGCCACGCGGTTGGGTGGCGAGGAGTTTGCCATTCTGCTCACCAACACCACTGCGGACCAGGCCCACCGGGTGGCAGACAAGATCCGAAACGCGATCGAATCACACCCGGTGCCCTACCAGAACGAATCCATCGGCCTTACTATCAGCGGCGGCATTGCCCAGTTTGGTCCGGACGGCGCCGATCTGCGCAGCCTGATCGGCCGGGCGGACCAGTATCTGTACCACGCCAAGGATTCGGGCCGTAACCGGATCGTCAGTTCCAGCGGCGCTCTGGCGCCCTGCCGGGCGTAACAATCTGGTCAAACCCACTTGCAACGCGCCAGCGTGTAGTAAAGCAGAGGCACCACCACGACGGTCAGCAAAGTGGACATGGCGAGGCCAAAGACCAGTGATATTGCCAGGCCGTTAAAAATCGGATCGTTCAGAATGAAGTAAGCGCCCACCATCGCCGAGATGGCGGTCAGTGCGATCGGTTTGATTCGCACCGCGCCCGCCAGGACCACCGCTTCGTCCAGTTCCACGCCCTCATCGATCAGCTGCCGGATAAACACCACCAGCAGGATGGAGTTGCGCACTATGATGCCGGCCAGAGCAATCATGCCGATCATGCTGGTGGCGGTAAACTCCCGTCCCAACAGGGCATGACCGGGCATGATGCCGATCAGTGTGAGCGGAATGGGAGCCATGATCACCAAAGGCAGAATATAGGACCGGAACTGGGCCACCAGCAGCACGAAAATCATGAACACACCCACGCTGTAGGCAGCCCCCATATCCCGGAAGGTTTCGTAGGTAATCTGCCATTCACCATCCCATTTCAGAGTGCCCTTTTCCGGTAACGGCGGCTGATCAATAAAATACTGCTCCGGCGCCCCCTCCTGCTGTTTCAGGCGCTCAACCATGGCAAACATGCCGTACAGCGGCGAATCGATCTCCCCCGCCATGTCTGCGGTAACGTAAGTCACCGGCAAAAGATCCTTATGGTAGATGGCACCCATCCAGTCCGCCTCGCGAACCTCTGCAATACTCGCTAATGGAACCAGGTTGCCATCACGACTGCGCACGTTCAGGGATAAA
>JAWWAT010000670.1:0-1708 GCA_033721635.1 Marinobacter sp.
GACATCTGCGGCTCCCAGAACATCTTCATGCCTGCGAGCTGGGCTTCGTAGCCGGCCTGATCCGTGCCGGAAAGCTCGCCCAGGTATGCCCGCGCCTCGGCACCTTCCGGGGTATCCGACTCAAGAATGCTCATGGTCTCGTACCAGGCGCCGACCAGTGCTTTACCCAGCTTGGGGTTGTCGGCCAGGGTCTCGGTGTTCACCAGAGTGAGATCCTTGATGTGGCCCGGGATCTGGCTGGAGTCAAACAGCTTGGTTGCGCCGGGATAGGCTTCTACCTCGGTCAGCAACGGGTTCCAGGTCGCCACGTGACGAACGTCGTCGGTCTGGAAAGCCGAGACCAGGTCAGCGTCGGAAATGTTGACCACGCTCAGGTCACGCTCTTCCAGGCCGACACTGGCCAGGGCACGGGCGAGCAGATAGTGGGAAACGGACAGCTCCACCAGGTGAACAGTTCCGCCTTCCAGCTCTTCGATGCTGGACGCGTCTTTTGAAACCAGACCATCGTTGCCGTTCGAGTAGTCGCCAACGATCAGTGCGGTGGTGTCCACGCCGGATGCGGCGGGGATGGACAGGCCATCCATGCTGGTGGCGGTGACACCGTCAAACTGGCCGGCGGTGTACTGGTTGATGGATTCGATGTAGTCATTCACCTGTACGATATCCACTTCAATATCGTACTTGTCCGCCCACTTTTTCATGATTCCGTAGTCTTCGGCATACTGCCAGGGCACCCAGCCGGCGTAGATTGTCCAGGCGATGCTGAAGGAATCCTTTTCCTGGGCCATTGCGCCCATGGCCCCCATGCCCAGCGAGGCCGCGAACAGACCGGCCGCAAGACGTTTGGTGATGTCGCGTGTATTCATGGTGTCTCTCCTCGGGCTTTGCCCGTGTTTGCAGGTTTGGTCTTTCTTCAGTTTTTTGGGGTTGCTGGCATTACTCGGTAATCTCTTCAACGATCACGACCGGTGTTCCGGGCGAGACCGCCTGCCCCGCTTCCCGACGCACGTCCACCACGCGTCCGGTTACGGGGCTCAGTAACTCGATTTCCATCTTCATGGATTCAATGACCGCTACCGGCCGCTGGGCATCGATGGTGTCGCCGGGCTTGACCAGACACTCCCACAGGTTGCCGGCCACATGGCTTTCCACCGCGTGCTGGCCCGCTGGCAGATTGGCGATGTCGTCTTCGCCGGATTCCTCAATGGGTGCCTCGGAGCTGAAGTTGATCTGGCCCGACTCGATCCAGCGCTGCAGTTCCTCATCGAAAGCCTGTTTGCGCTTGGCGGTGAAGGTCTGGATTTCGTCGTCGTTGTTCGCCAGAAACTGCTCGTAGTCCTTCAGGTTGAAGCGGGTTTCCTCGACCTTTATCGGGTAGTCGCCATTGGGAAAGTCCCGCCGGATCTGCTGCAGTTCTTCGGCACTGACCTCGTAGAAGCGCACCTGGTCAAAGAACCGGAGCAGCCAGGGCTTGCCAGCCTCGAACAGGTCGGTCGTGCGGTACCGGTTCCACATCTGCAGGGTGCGACCGACAAACTGATAGCCGCCCGGGCCCTCCATGCCGTAGATGCACAGGTAGGCGCCGCCGATGCCGACAGAATTCTCTGCGGTCCAGGTGCGGGCCGGGTTGTATTTGGTGGTCACCAGTCGGTGTCGGGGATCCAGCGGCGTGGCAACCGGCGCACCCAGATAGACGTCGCCCAGTCCC
>JAWWAT010000671.1:0-1705 GCA_033721635.1 Marinobacter sp.
AAAATTTCCCGAGGATGCTATGAACACACTTTTTACTCCCCTGAAAATGGGCGCCAGTGAATTGGCCAATCGGGTCTTCATGGCCCCCCTCACCCGCGTCCGTGCCGACGCTGATCACGTTCCCACGGATATGATGGTTGAGTATTACGCCCAGCGTGCCTCTGCCGGCCTGATCATCACTGAAGCGACCATGGCCATCGAAGGCAATTCGGCCTTCTGGCGCGAGCCCGGTATCTATTCCGAGGCGCAAGTTGAAGGCTGGAAGAAAGTCACTGATGCGGTACACGCGAAAGGTGGAAAGATTTATCTGCAAATCTTTCACGGTGGCCGCGCCTGCCACCCGGTGTTAAACAACGGCAAGGATCCGGTAGCGCCCAGCGCCATTGCCATCACCAGCGATGAAGTGCACACACCGGAAGGTAAGAAGTCCTACACGGTTCCCCGCGCACTGGCCGACAGCGAAATCCCGGCCATCATCGACGGTTTCCGCACCGCCGCCGAGAATGCCAAGCGCGCCGGCTTTGACGGTGTTGAGGTTCATGGCGCCAACGGCTATCTGCTGGACCAGTTCCTGCGTGATAGCTCCAACCATCGAGAAGGCCCCTACGGTGGCCCGATCGAAAATCGCGCCCGACTTCTGCTGGAGGTGATTGAAGCCGTATCCGGAGTGTTCGGTTCCGAGAACGTCGGTGTTCGACTGAGCCCCCTCAACAGCTTCCAGAGCATGAAGGACAGTGATCCGGTCGGTCTGGTTACCTGGCTCGCCAAGCGCCTGAACGACTACGGCCTGGCCTTTGTTCATTTGATGCGCAGCGACTTTTTCGGGGAACAGCAAGCGGACGTCATTACTCCGGTCCGCGAACACTTCAAGGGCAAGTTGATCCTCAACATGGGCTACACCGGTGAAGAAGCAGAACAAGCCATCGTATCCGGACTGGCCGACGCTGTCGCCTTTGGCGTGCCCTTCATTGCCAACCCGGACCTCCCGGAGCGCCTGAAGCTTGGCGCCGCGCTCAACGAAGCAGATCCGGCGACTTTTTACTCCCAGGGTGCGGAAGGGTATATTGACTACCCTTACCTTGAAAGAGTTAGCTGAAGCATAATGTTGAGAGGGGGCTGTTAGCCCCCTTTTTCGTTGCGCAGAACACATGACCTTTGAAAGCACGATCTCCTTTCTTGTTTCTTCCAGTCTGAGGCCGGTTAGACCGCTTTCAGGTGCCGCCCGCTGGGCGAGGTGGTCATGATTTCGTGCCAGCGATCCCGCAGCAGGCGCTCGAGGTGGTCCCGAATCCAGATAATGCCGGGATCCCGGTCATGGCGGGCGTGCCATACCAGGTACATGCTGGTGGGATCAACCTCAAAGGGCAGCTCTCCCATCCAGAGCCCGTTCACAAAACCGCAGTCCTGACTGATGAGCTCCGGCACCGCCGCAATCAGGTTTGTCTCCCGAAGCACCTGCGGCACGATGGAGAAATGATTGACGGTGGCGGCAATCCGGCGGCTTTGCCCCTTCTGGTCCAGGTAGCTGTCCACGAAACCATGGGCGTCGCCCGACATGGACACAAGCAAATGCCGGGCCTCCAGGAATTCCTCCATGGTGATCGGCTTACCCGCCAGCGGATGTCCTTCGCGCATCGCCAGCACGTAGCCACCCTCAAACAACCAGGTGCTCCGCAGGCTGTGGTCGTGCTGGTTCAGAACGCCA
>JAWWAT010000672.1:0-1695 GCA_033721635.1 Marinobacter sp.
ATCCCGATTCAAGCACGGCCAGGGTGTCGGGGAACGGGCCGGCCACCGCATCGCTGTCGCCCGCGATCAGCAGCAAACGGTCCACCCCGTTTTCACTCAATTGGGCCAACCAGTCCTCCATCTGCCCCCGGCTCTGGGCCATTCGGGCGGGCACATGCGGAACTGGCTGCATACCCAGATCCAGCAGACGACGGGACGCTTCCAGGGTGTCGCTGAACTCTCCCTTTGGCAGGAAGGGCACGTACACGCAGGTGCCCGTCGGTAGAAGATCCGACAAGTCCTCTGTCGTCAGGATCTGGCGAGGTGTGGCCTCAATGGATGCCGAGCGCACCAGATCACGAAACCGTGCTGCTGCCTCCTCATCGGGCCGATTGAACGCCTGTGGTTCGCTAACCAGTGTCATAAACCGCGCACCCCATTGCCAACAGTGTTTAACAGACAGCCGCTATCGCCGGTTTTCCTGTGCTGTTAATCGGCGAAGTCGATCCCCTTGGCCCGGGCTCTTTCGCGGGCATTGGGATTAACCGAAGGCCGGAATGGCACTTCCACCACTTCCGCCTCCACAGCGGTTGAACCATCCGCGGCTGCATATTCCACAGGAAGATGCACAGTCAGCCGCGTGCCGACAGCTCGGAGATCAAATGGCACGTAAGCCAGTGCGATGTTGGTTTCAAGCTCCGGGGAATACCAGGGGGAGGTAACGTAGCCCTCCGGTTCGCCGCCATCCGGGCCACTGACCAGCCAGAAATCGTTGGAGTAGTCGGTCACCTTGCCACCACCAAAACGGATGCCCACCATGATGTGGCTGAAAGGCGGATGACCAGCTTCCATCTGTTCACGGACCTGCTCAAGCCTCTGCTTGCCGATATAATCGGCCTCCTTGTTGCGCGGCACCTGGTACGCCAGGTTGCACTGGAACGGCAGGGTTTCCTGATCCACATCCTGCCCCCAGGACAGAATGCCCGCGGCAATCCGGCGATGGTGGGCGGGTGCTATGACCCGAAGATTGTGAGGCTCGCCTGCGGCAAGCACGGTGTACCAGAGGTCCTCGGCGTATTTGGTCGCTTCCTTGAGGTAAATCTCGTACCCCTTCTCCCCGGTAAAGCCGGTCTGGGAAACGATCACGTCGTGGCCGGCCACCTGGCCTTCCATCAGGCCGTAATAGGGAATGTCCCGAACGGCGTCGCCAAACAGGTCCGCCATAAGCGCTTCGGACTTGGGCCCCTGGATCTGCACGGGCGCCACGTCGATTTCAGCAATGGTGACATCGAATCCCATGCCAATGTTTACGCCCCGCATCCAAAGCTCAAGGTCACTGTCGGAGAGCGAAAACCAGAATTCGTCCTCGGCGACCCGCAGCAGCACCGGGTCATTGATGATGCCGCCCTCTTCATTGCACAGGATGACGTACTTGCCACGCATGGGCTTGATCTTGGTCGCATCCCGGGTGATTACGTAATTCACAAACCGCTCGGCGTCCGGGCCTTTGACCTGAATCTGGCGCTCAACCGCCACGTTCCACATGGTGACGTCGTGGATCAGCGACTCGTACTCCAGCATGGCGCCGCCGTCTTCGGGGCGGACATACCCCCTGGGGTGATACATACGGTTGTAGACCGTCGCCCGCCAGCAGCCCGCCTCATAGGCCAGATGCCAATACGGTGACTTGCGAACCCGGGTGGAGATCAGCATTTC
>JAWWAT010000673.1:0-1674 GCA_033721635.1 Marinobacter sp.
CATGCGCCCGCGCCATGGTGACCTGTTCGCTACCGACCTGTCCGATGAGGAGCTGATCCGCACCATTGACCGGGTGGTGATGTTCTATGTGCGCACGGCGGATCGGCTGCAGCGTACCAGCGTTTGGATGGAAAACCTGGAGGGCGGTCTGGATTACCTGAAGCAGGTGGTTCTGGAGGACAGCCTGGGGATCTGTGACGAGCTGGAACAGCACATGGCTGATCTGGTGGATACCTATCAGTGCGAGTGGAAAACGGCGGTTGAGGATCCTGAGAAGCGGAAGCGGTTCAGGGAATTTGTTAATGCGCCGTCCAAGAAAGATCCGGTTCAGGAGTGGACTACTGAGCGGGATCAGAGGCGGCCTGTGGGTGAGGTGGAGCCTGCTTAAGATTGATGACTCGGGGGCGGAGCGCGGGGGTGCGAAATATTTTTCCTTGGGAAAAGAACTCGCTTCGCTCAGACATCTTTTCCTGGCGGAAAAAATTTCGCACCCCCACGCTCATCCGGGCACCAGTTATCGCTGTTTAAATGCTAATTCACTTACAAGTTTTCACCGGCTATGACCCCACCGGGTGATGAATTAACGCCCTGGTGAGGTGAACTGGAATCAAATTGGAGAATGTTATGAAAGCACGCACTTCCTGGGACGTTGTTTGTACCGTTGATGATCTTGTGCCGGAATCCGGTGTGGCGGTCTGGACCGAGGATGGGCCGGTGGCGGTTTTTTATCTGCCGCATCGGTTGCCGGCGTTGTTTGCCATTAGCCATACCGATCCGTTTACCGGTAAGAACGTGTTGGCGCGGGGTATTACCGGTGATCTGAAAGGACAACCGGTGGTTGCTTCACCGCTGTACAAGCAGCACTTCAATCTGCAGACCGGCCAATGCCTGGAAGATGAGGAGGTCGCTGTTAAAACCTATCCGGTCCTCCTGGACGGCAACAACGTTCGGGTAGAAGTCCCGGCAGCCAACAAAGAATCGGCCGCCGCATAACCGGTCATCACCGAACCCTGAAAGCGGCCCGGCAAAATGCCCGAAAAGCCGATTGGGGGGTAGGGGTATTTTTTCTGCCAGGAAAAAGGTGTCTGAGCGAAGCGAGTTCTTTTTCCCAAAGAAAAAATACCCCTCCCCCCCGAAGCGGCGACTCCCCACTACCGAACGGGCCGCCTATCCCGCCATCCCAGGACAAACACCGTAAGCGCCGGCAAAAAGGTAACTGTCACAGTAGCCGCACCAGCGAGCCCGAACAGTACGATGGCACCCACGCCACGGTAAAGCTCGGTGCCTTCGCCCGGCAGGAAGACCAGGGGTGACAGGCCGCAGATGGTGGTCAGGGTGGTCATAGCGATGGGGCGCAGGCGGGTTTCCACGGCGCCGATGACCGCGTCAACCACCGACACGTCCCTGTGGCGCAGATTCTGCCTTGCCTGTTCCACCACCAGGATCGGGTTGTTGACCACCGTGCCCATCAGGATCAGAAAGCCCAGCATGGTGATCATGTCGAAAGGCTGGCTCAGAGGCAGCAGGCCGATTTTTGGTAGGAAGCCGCCCACCAGGTTCATCAGCGCCAGGCCGACGATGCCGCCAGCAATGCCCAGGGGAATGGCCGTCAGGATCAGCAGCGGGAAGCCCCAGTGGGCGAAGATGGCCACCAGCAGCAGGTACACAATCACC
>JAWWAT010000674.1:0-1668 GCA_033721635.1 Marinobacter sp.
ACCATATCCTCGAAAGCCTGTGCGGCTTCGTCTATGGGGTAGGTGCGCGTAACCAGTTCGTCCAGCTTGAGTTTACCAGCCTTGTAAAGACCCAGGATTCTGGGGAAATCGTTCTGCGGTCGGGCAGAGCCCAGCCAGCTGCCTTTCAGGGTTCGTTCGTCCGCTGGCAGGGTCAGGGTGGTCAGCGACGTCTTGTCCTTCGGATCTGCTACACCCACTACCACAGCGGTACCGCCACGGCCGAGGCTCTTGTAGGCCTGCTCGACCACTGGCCCGGCGCCCACGCACTCAAAGGCGTAGTCCACACCACCCGTCAGTTTCTTCACTGCTTTGCCAGCGTCATCCACATCGTTGATGTTAACCGTGTGGGTGGCGCCGAATTCTTTGGCCATCTCCAGTTTTTTCGGATTACTGTCCACCGCTACGATCATCTCGGCACCGGCGGTAGCACAGCCCTGAATGGCGTTGAGGCCAACGCCGCCAATACCAAATACCGCAGCACGGGAACCGGGCTCCAGCTTTGCAGTATTGAAGACAGCGCCGACACCGGTCATCACGGCGCAACTTACCAGAGCGGCGTTCTGCATCGGCACGGTTTCATCCACTTTGACGCAATTGTCGACGTGCATCGTGGCGAACTCGGCCATCACGCCGCAGGCGCCGAACACGTTCAGTGGCTCACCGTCAGCGCCTTTGGTTCTGACGGTGCCATCCGGCAGATTGAACATGGCCTTGCGGGCGTTTTCGCAGAGAACCGGCCGACCGCGGACACACTGGCTGCATTTGCCGCACATGGAGATGAAGGTGCTCACCACATGGTCGCCTTCCTTGAAGGCAGTGACGCCCTCACCGACTTCGACAACCACTCCGGCGGCTTCATGCCCTAAAACAAGGGGGGGCGGGTAGGGAATCTTGCCCGTAGTGGCGGACAGATCGCTGTGGCAAACGCCGCAAGCCGCGATCTTTATGGTGATTTCATCCCGCTTGGGGCCTTCCACCGTGATGGTTTCGACCTGAACGGGCTGTCCCCATTCCCGGCAGACGACGGCCTTTGCTTGTCTGTCCATTTCCGTTCTCCCCTGGTAATAAGCGAGTCAGATAAAAGCATCCATCTGACTCCGAGTTAACGCCAACCTTATACCACTTCAAAGAGGCCCGCAGCGCCCTGGCCGCCGCCGATACACATGGTAATCACCACGTATTTCGCGCCCCGGCGCTTGCCCTCGATCAAGGCATGGCCTGTTTGGCGAGCGCCAGTGACACCGAAGGGATGACCGATGGAAATCGAACCACCGTTTACGTTCAGCTTCTCCATGGGAATGCCCAGGCGGTCACGGCAGTAAATCACCTGGGACGCGAAGGCTTCGTTCAGCTCCCACAGATCGATGTCGTCCATGGTCAGACCGTTGCGCTCCAGCAGGCGCGGAATTGCATACACCGGGCCGATGCCCATTTCATCCGGCTCACAACCCGCCACGGCGAAGCCACGGAAAATCCCCATGGGTTCGATGTTGTTCTTCTCGGCATAGGTGCTGTTCATCACCGTGCACACCGAGGCACCGTCCGACAGCTGGCTGGCATTGCCCGCCGTAATGAACTGCTCCGGGCCGCGCACCGGCTGCAGACCCGCCAGGCCTTCAAGAGTCGTGTTCGGGCGATTGCATTCGT
>JAWWAT010000675.1:0-1653 GCA_033721635.1 Marinobacter sp.
GAATAACCTACCCCACGTCCACGGGCCTTTCAGTGGTCCGCCAAAAAAGAACGGGTGGTTTACCCTACTTTGGTTTTGGGAATTAACACCAAGGTAGTCGGTGACGGGGTGGGGGTATCTTTTTCTGCCGGGAAAAGATGTCTGAGCGAAGCGAGTTGCTTTTCACAAAGAAAAAGATACCCCCACCCCGGCGCCAGCCACCGAAGCAGGGGTATCTCCAGTCAATTCAAAATTTAAACCCGCTTGCTGCGAATCAACTCCTGAACAAGTTTGCTAACAGCCTCAGGAATCTCCTGCTCGCTATCGGCGGTTGCGGCCGCATTGGCGATGTCCGTGCCGAGGTTAACGGCAATGGCTACCAGTCCATGGGAAGTCAGAAGCTGAGCAACGCGACGGCGTTCGTCGGCATCGCCGGCGTTTTCTTCGGTGACCACCACGGCGGTTTTGCCCTGGTCGAACAGTGCACGCTCAACCGCGAGTGCCAGTGCCGGCGCCTGTTTGCCATTGCACGCAATGATCGCTGGCTTCTGGGCGAGACGGCGTTCGCGTTCCTCTACCGACACCGGATCAAGAGATTCGCCGGAATCGGCCAGGCCGGCAACCATGCCAGCACCGATGGTGACGTTTGAAAGCCGGTCGATCACGATAAAGCTGCCGGTGGCATGGTTGCGCTGGTAAGCGTCGAATGCGATCGGCTGGTTCAATGTCAACTCACACAGACCAATCTCGTTCAACTGGAGCTGGCTCGGGTTGGCCTGCTGTTCCAGGGTGTTTACGTCGGTCTGGTGATGGATCTTTTTCACCGTCCCGGAGGTAAAGGTCGGGCCCAGCTTGATGTCGTAAAGCCGGCCGGTTTCCAGGGGTGCATCGGTCATCCACACGATGTTGGCATTGAAGCGGTTGCCCACTTCCGGCTCGTCTTCCACCTTGACCAGCATATCTCCGCGACTGATGTCGATTTCATCAGTCAGGGTGAGGGTGACCGCCTGATCGATGTAGGCCTCTTCCAGGTTGCCATCGAAGGTGACAACTTCCTTGACGGTACTGGTGCGCCGCGACGGCAGGGCCATCACTTGTTCGCCCGGGCGGATCACGCCGGAGGCGATGGTGCCACAGAAGCCCCGGAAGTTGAGGTTCGGGCGGGTAACGTACTGAACCGGGAAGCGGAAATGCTCCAGGTTCTTGTCCCGGCCTACTTCTACCGTTTCCAGGATTTCCATCAGGGGTTGGCCGGTGAACCAGGGCGTGTTTTCGCTCTTGTTCACCACGTTGTCGCCTTCGAGGGCGGACAGCGGTACGAAGCGGATATCCTTCAGGCCCAGCTTGGCGGCAAACGCCAGGTAATCGTCTTTGATTTCGTTAAAGCGTTCTTCGCTGAAATCCACCAGATCCATCTTGTTCACTGCCACGACAATATGGCGGATGCCAAGAAGAGAAGCGATGTAAGAGTGGCGCCGGGTCTGGGTCAGCACGCCGTGGCGGGCGTCGATCATCAGGATCGCGACCTGGGCCGTGGATGCGCCGGTGGCCATGTTGCGGGTGTACTGCTCATGGCCCGGGGTGTCGGCAATGATGAACTTGCGCTTGTCGGTAGAGAAGTACCGGTAGGCCACATCAATGGTGATGCCCTGTTCCCGCTCCGCCTGCAGGCCA
>JAWWAT010000676.1:0-1645 GCA_033721635.1 Marinobacter sp.
CCATGTGGCGCTTGACTGCAGCCATCCATGGCTGCAGACAGTTTTGGAAAGGGGGTCCCTGCCAGTCTCCGGATTTTGGTCGCGCGCCTTTTACTGCATCAGAGGCGAGTCCGGGAGTTCCAGATCGACGCCTTCCACACCCGTTTCCGCTGCAAGGACCTGTAGGTACTGACGGAATGCCCGGCGGGTGACGCTCTCGATCAGGTACTGCCTAATCTGGGGTTTGACGTGCTCGTACGGGAGCTGCTGGCCGTCGATTCGCTGGTCAACGCGGACGATGTGCCAGCCGTAGCGCGTTTCGATCAGTTCCGGGTTGAGGCCTTCTTCCAGTGACAGGACGGGGCGCTCGAATTCGTCCACTGTCTGGCCTTTGCTGATCTGGCCGAGGCTGCCGCCCTGGTGGCGGGATTCGCAGGCGGAGTATTGTTTGGCCAGTTCGGCGAACTGGGAGCGGCCGTCGATAAGCGACGACAGCAACTGGTTGCCGGCCTCTTCCTGACGAATGCGTTCCTGGACATCGTCCGGGGCAGCAGCGAGGAGGATGTGGCTGACAGCCATCAGCGTGGGGCTGCGAAAGCGGGCGGGGTTGGCGTTGTAGAAGCGTTCGCAGTCCTCCTCTGTCGGGTCCGGTACGTTGAGCTCCAGTTCGAGAACACGGGCGATGCGGTCTTCTTCGTCGGCGATATCTTCGAGCTTTAGGCGGCTGGCCTGCTGCAGAAGCAGTTCACGGATAACGAGACTTCTGGCGGCTTCGTGCCAGGCTTCGGCGACCTCTTCGGCCGGATGGTGCTGCATTTCCCGGGCGATGTCGTCTTCGCCGATAAGGGTTTCACCCACGTAGACCGGCGGGAACTGGTTTCTGGGCTTTTCGGCGTCGCCGACAGGGATAAGTTGCATAGTGAAAACCTCAGTGAACATGGGGTCAGATGAAGGCTTTCATCTGACCCCGCTTTCCGTTTTATCAAGCGCGCTTGCGAACCACCTGATACTTCCGCCCGAAGTACTCCACCGGCACGCTGAGCATGTGCACCAGACGGGTGAACGGGAAGAGCACGAAGATGGTCAGGCCCAGGAAGATGTGGGTCTTGTAGATCCAGTGAACGTCGGCAATGTATCCGGCCACGCCGCCCTGGAGGGTGACGATGCCCTGGGCCCAGGCGGAGAACTTGAGCATGGTACTGCCATCCAGGTGGCCCATGGTGGGCAGGATGGTGAGCATGCCCAGGATCAGTTGGACCACCAGAATAATGATGATCATGTTATCGGCGAAGGTGCTGCTGGCCTTGATGCGCGGATCAGTGAGCCGGCGCCAGGCCAGCATGCCACCGCCAATGATGGCCATGATGCCGGCAATACCGCCCACCACGATCGCCATGACCTGCTTGGTCCCGGGGGTCATGAACGGCTCGTAGAACGCGTGCGGTGTCAGCAGGCCCACCAGGTGGCCGAAGAAGATCACCAGGACGCCGACATGGAACAGCACGCTGGCCATCACCATGTTTTTCTTGCGCAGCATCTGGCTGGAGTGGGCTTTCCAGGTGAACTGTCCCTGGTCATAGCGGGCCCAGGTACCGATCACGAGGATTGCGAGTGCGATGTAGGGATAAACCCCGAACAACAGTGTATTGAGATAGGACATCATTTC
>JAWWAT010000677.1:0-1621 GCA_033721635.1 Marinobacter sp.
AATCGTCGCCATTACCAGCTTGCCATCTTTGCGGATGGGGCCATCCTCCTTGGCACCGAGGGTGTATTCGAAGGTGCCGGTTTTCATGCCACCGTCTTCGCTGTGGAGCATGAGCATCAGCATGTCACCGGAGGCGACTTCTTCGGTGAGTATTGCCGCCACATCCATGTTCTTGCCTTTTTTCAGAGGTGCATAGCCAACCACGGGGCCCGGCTTCATGGCCTCATCGGTGCGGTGCACCACCAGCCAGCCATTTTTTTCGGCCATCACTTTTTTGGCGGTCACGGTACCCTCAGCGACTGATTGATCGTCGCCCCATACGCCAACTTTGGAATGGTCGCCCGCCAAGGCAACACCGGAGGTCAGAGCGGTGGAAACCAGGGCGGCGGTCAGAAATGCTGTGATCTTTGCGTGCTTGCTCATTGCCTTCTCCTTGCAGTTTGTTTTTCCCATCCATTTGGTTAGTTATCGGATGGGCTCCCAGCGAATACGGGCGCTGCGACCACAAAGTTGCAGGTACGGGCAAATATTTTCAGAAGCCTCAGCTCTGGAGGTCCTTTTTTATCTCTTCAAATTCCTCCCGCGTTATCTCTCCCCGCGCATAGCGTTTCTTGAGTATTTCCATGGCGGATTCGGACTCTTTGGGGTGGTGGGAGCCCTTGTCAAACTCGTTCGACCACGGAGGCCTGGGCCCGCCACGCCCGAACACAAAGTAAATCAGGATGACGAGCACAATGAGCATCACAATTGGCATGACGACGGGAAATATCCACCAACCGCCCCAGACAAAATGTTCCGGTCCCATATCTTTCTCCTGTTCCGATGGATACGTTTTATCTGAGTGAAGGCAGCCGTTCGCCTGTATCTGATGGCGCTGCGCCGTTCAGTCCCGCAATCCCTGCAGTGGAATTACCCGGCGCTTTGTAAGGTTGACAGGCGCTTCAAACACCTCCGGGTAGTGTTTTTCTATCAGGTTACCAATGAGCCCGGAACGGCTTGCTTCCGGCATCAGTTTGCTCAGGGTACGATGCAGCTCGCCTTCGTTGGGAGAAACGTAGAGCACGTGGTCCTTCTTGTATACCAGAACCAGGTTTTGCTCCACATCCAGGTTGGGATGCTCTCGCCATTCCTTGGCCATTTCCTGGGCACCCCTGGGGAGGTAGTCTATTCCCCGGTTGCCAATAGCGACCATGTCGTACAGTCGCCGCCAGTCAGCTGGCACTCCGTACACCGGGAGGTTATTGACCAGCCAGATCCGGTAATCACGCCATGAGCTTCCCATGCCCCCCATAAGACCCAGGGCGCGGAAATCCTCGACGCTCTCTACCTGGTTATAGCGATGTTGTTGTCCCCTGGTAATGAAGAGAATGCGCTGGTTCATCAGGTTGTTGGTCATCGCCACTCTTACCGGCAGGAAGCGACGGCTGCGGTGGGGAGTCTCGCCCAACATCATGGCAGTAATCTGGCCATCGGCCAGCATCCATTCCATACGGCTGGTCGGCGCATTCGATACCTTTATGATTTCAACTTCGTATCCGTCAGCTTCCAGCGCCTGTGTCAGAAGGTCCGACAGATAATTGAAATCATTCAGGCTGCCAAGCCTGAGCGTCACGCGCTGGCC
>JAWWAT010000678.1:0-1614 GCA_033721635.1 Marinobacter sp.
ATCCATAAGCCAGATGTAGCCCGATTGCGTTTCAATGAGGCTTTCATAGCGGCGTTTTTGCAGGGCCAGAGATTCGAGAGCCGAGTGCTCTCTCGAGACATCAAGCTGGATACCAATTATGTAAGAGATCGTACCGTCATGCCCACGGATGGGCCGAAGTTTGAGGCGGTTTTCGAACGACTCGCCATTGCTGCGGAAATTTGTCACTACGGCCGTACAGTCTGTGCCGCGCGCAAGAGCATTGCGTATGGTGCGAAGGCCGGGCTGGTCCTGAAGGTCACCCTGAAGAAAACGGCAGTTGCGACCCAATAATTCCGCTCTGGAATAACCCGTCATACGCTCAAATGCAGCGTTGGCATAGACTAGAGGCGTGTCGGCGAGATTAGGATCGGCGATGGTTACCCCACATTCGATTTCAGCAAAAGCAGCTGCCAGAAAAGGTGTTTGCCTGAGAAACATCAACTCATTGAGCGTTTCCGTCACCAGGGAGTGCAGGAGTGCGACAGCGCGCTGGCAATCACCCAGGTGTTTGCCTGCGAATGCGATCACTGTCGCCACGGATTCCTGATGGGGAAGGTTCAGGGGTTCAACGGCGATGAAGGCGGCTGCTTCCAGAGCCGTGCCTGGTGGCGGTGTTTCGGTCCTTGGGGCGCCGTCAGCCAGTGTCGCCTGAACACTGTCCAACGTCATTAGCAGCTGCGCTGCCTCCGGGTCGCCTACGAGATGGCTTGGGGCTTCCCCGTCTTTCAGGATGACTGCCACGCAAACCACCGGGCAAGCCATGGCAAGCGCTTCAGTGAGATCAGTGAAAATTTCGTGTTTATCTGACGTCTCTGTCATAAATCAGTCCTGAAAGGGGCCGGCCAAATCCTTGCCGTCTCCTTTAATATACCACTAAAGCGGGAACGTAATGGGAGCCTGAACTGTTGCCCTGGTGCTTTCGACGAAGCATTCATTCCACCAGTTTTTGTTAACATGGCCACCTTTTCTTACTGAAAACGGTTGAGCTTCAAAAAATGAATGCGCCTTTTACGCTGCGGCCATACCAGCAGGAAGCGGTGGATGCCACGTTGAGGCATTTTCGCCAGTCGGATGAGTCTGCCGTTATCGTGCTGCCAACCGGTGCCGGTAAGAGCCTGGTCATTGCCGAGCTGGCCCGCCTTGCCCGCCGCAAGATTCTGGTGCTGACCCACGTAAAAGAGCTTGTGGAGCAGAACCACGCCAAATACCAGAGTTATGGGTTAACGGGTGGCATCTTTTCTGCCGGGCTGAAACGCAAGGAAAACCGGCATCAGGTGACCTTCGCCAGTGTGCAGTCTGTAGCGGCGAATCTGGATCAGTTCAGGGATGAATACTCGTTGGTCGTCATTGATGAGTGCCACCGGGTCAGCGGTGAGGAAACCAGTCAGTATCAAAGGATCATCGAGTTGCTGCGGCAACAGAACGACTCCCTCAAAGTGCTCGGGCTGACCGCCACACCCTATCGTCTGGCCATGGGCTGGATCTATCGCTATCACTACCGGGGCTTTGTCCGGAGTGAAGAGGATAAGCCCTTTCAGCACTGCATTTATGAACTGCCGTTGAGTTATATGATCAACCGGGGGTATCTCACCC
>JAWWAT010000679.1:0-1613 GCA_033721635.1 Marinobacter sp.
TCCCAGGACCAGCCAAGGGCCTCACAGCCCTGGCGCAGGATGTCGTTATTGACGTTGGGTTCGGTTACCCAGGGTTCGATGTTGTGCCGCTGCTCGCGGCCATCGAACCAGGGCCTCATGGCTTCCGGGCTCAGGTCGTCCAGCCCGAACCGGCTGGCCCAATGGTTGAGGGTCGGTTCCGGCGTGCGGAAGCTCGAGGTCCAGTTCACCGTGGTGGAGCCTCCCACACAGCGACCCTGCAGAATGGCAATGGCACCGTCACTGGTAACCCGGCTCATACCTTCCTGGTAAAGGGAGGCATAGGCGTCCAGCTCATTCATTTTGAAATCTTTCTGATAATAAAGCCGGCCTTCCTCAACCAGAATCACCGACAGCCCGGCCCTGGCCAGTATCTCAGCCGTGGTGCCACCACCGGCACCGGTGCCGATGATCACCACATCCGCTTCGTGGGTCTGGTTCTGTGACAGAGTGGCGCCGTCGGTGACCTTCCAGCCAGCCTCAAGCCCACGGGCGATACGATCCGTTAATGACATTGAAATGCTCCGATACGCAGGTGGGTAGCTCAGGCGCTGTCTTTGAACTGGGGCAGGGCATCCACGGCAAATGCGGGAGGCCCGGGATACCCGGAAAGGTGCCAATGGTCCTGATGGCCATAAAACGCCACGTTACTGACCTTGGTCAAAGCGATATAGCCGTTGTTGAACAGGCCAATACCACTGGTACGCCAGCGCTCGAGAAAGGCATGCGCCGTTTCCGTACTGGCGTTCTCCCAACTGGACCACACCCGCGCGACGGTAACGCGGGTCAACCCGAAATTGAGCAGATCAAACAGCCCCCGCAGCTCCTTCTGGTTGGCAGGTCCGAACTGATGAATACCGGCATCGATACGCTCAATAGTGGACTGGATCTGCTGTCGACGCACAACCGGTTCCTCGGTCAGCCCAGGCCCGACAATGGCTGGCAGCAAGGCCTCAAACAGAATAATGTCGTCGCGGGTCAGGAACCTGAACTCATAGCTCTGGTCCATCGCCCCCGGCATCGGATAGTCCCGCCCTGCCGGCGCGGTCGCACACCCGGACAAACCGGCCGTTACACTCACCGTGCCCAGAAACATCGCACCGCCAAGCCCCGTCCGAAGAAAACTCCGGCGGTCCATAGCAGCAGTGGGGGCTTCCGTTTGCACGGAATGAGGAATAATTTCAGACATGGTCACTCTCTTGTTTTTATAGTCTTTTGCTTTACCTGGCCGGCCAAACCCAAGCTAGCAGGAGCCGGTGAGAAGGGCCGTCCGGGACCCTAAAAAACAGGGACGTTTTTTAGGAGCCTACAGGGATGTATTAACGGCGAGTCCCGGACGGCCCTTCTCACCGGCGCCCGGCACCCAAGTCGCAGGCACCGAGCACATAGGCCAGAAAGATCAGCGAATAAACAACTTATATACCATCCTGTGCGCCGCCGTACCGTGAGGCGCGTACACAAACTTGCCACTGTTGAACTTCTGCTTGCTGAAAATCGCCCGATGATGGGAAAAGGTCAGGAACCCCTCCTTGCCGTGATAATGGCCCATACCGGAATCGCCCACGCCACCAAATGGCAAATCGTCCTGGGCAACA
>JAWWAT010000680.1:0-1608 GCA_033721635.1 Marinobacter sp.
GGGATGCCTTGCGGGAGTTGGGTCAATCCAGGGTGATGACCGACTATCTGGGCAGCCAGTTTCTGGATGTGTTCGTCGCCTGCAAGGAACACGAACTGAATGAGTTCGAGATGACCATCTCGGATCTTGAGTATCTCTGGTACCTGCACACGGTCTGATCATTTCCGGGATAAAAAACGGCGCCTTGATGGCGCCGTTTTGCGTTTGCGAATTTGGTTTTCCCTGTTATTCCAGCACCAGCCAGGTAGCCTTCAGTTCCGTGTACTTGTCGAAGGCATGGACCGACTTGTCGCGACCGTTGCCAGACTGCTTGAAGCCACCGAAGGGTGCCGTCATGTCGCCGCCGTCATAATGATTGATCCACACGCTGCCAGCCCTCAGGGCCTTGGCCACCTTGTGAGCGGTGTTGATATTGGAGGTCCATACCGCCGCTGCCAGGCCATAGATGGAATCGTTGGCAATGCGGATGGCCTCCTCGGCGGTATCGAACCCGATGACCGACAGCACCGGCCCGAAGATTTCCTCGGAGGCGATGCGCATCTGGTTGTTCACCCCATCAAACACCGTGGGCTGAACAAACAGGCCGCCGGTGTCTTCCATGATCCGCTGGCCACCTTCCACCAGACGGGCGCCTTCAGACTGGCCGATGCCAATGTAGTCGATAATACGATCCAGCTGTCCCTGATCCACAATGGCGCCGCAGGTCGTGGCCGGATCCAGAGGATGGCCGGGGCGCCAGGTTTTCAATGCTTCAGCAATCAGCCCGACAAATTCCGCGCGAATGCTGTTCTCGACCAGCAGGCGACTGCCGGCGGTGCACACCTCGCCCTGGTTGAAGGCGATGGCACTGGCCGCCTCGGCAGCGGCTTTTTTCAGGTCTGGGGCATCGGCAAAGACAATGTTGGGGCTCTTGCCGCCGGCCTCCAGCCATACCCGCTTCATGTTGGACTGGCCGGCGTAAATCATCAGCTGTTTGGCCACATTCGTGGACCCGGTAAATACCAGGCAATCCACGTCCATGTGCAGGGCCAGAGCCTTGCCTACGGTGTGACCGTAGCCCGGAAG
This sequence comes from Marinobacter sp., assembly GCA_033721635.1. Lineage (GTDB taxonomy): Bacteria > Pseudomonadota > Gammaproteobacteria > Pseudomonadales > Oleiphilaceae > Marinobacter. The sequence goes on from JAWWAT010000680.1 coordinate 1,066, forward strand.
CACATTGAAAACGCCGGCGGGGACGCCCGCTTGCTCGGCCAGAGCAGCCAGTCGAATAGCGCTCAGGGGCGATTTCTCGGAAGGTTTTAGGATCACTGAATTGCCGGTGGCCAGGGCCGGAGCGAGTTTCCAGGCCGCCATGATCATCGGAAAATTCCAGGGAACAATGGCAGCCACAACACCCATGGGCTCCCGGGAGATCATGCCGATCTGGTTGTGGGGCGTGGGGGCGAGCTCGCCGTACACCTTGTCGATGGCCTCGGCGGTCCAGCGGATTGCCCGGGCGGTGGCCGGCACATCCACGTTCCTGGCGTGGCTGATGGGTTTGCCCATATCCAGGGTTTCCAACAGGGCCAGCTCGTCGCCGTGAGCTTCGATAAGCTCAGCGAACCGCAGCAGTACCGCCTTGCGTTTGGCCGGTGCCAGTTGGCTCCAGAGGCCTGCCTCAAAAGCGTCCCTTGCAACCGTAACGGCCTGGTTGGCATCGCTCTGGTCACAACTGGCAATTTCGGCCAGCTCGCGCCCGTCAATCGGGCTGACCGA
>JAWWAT010000681.1:0-1607 GCA_033721635.1 Marinobacter sp.
TAAACACATCACAGACGCGAGTGCAAAAACGCACTAAATTGACTCATAATCCCGAACATCAGCGCCAAAATTACAAAAACAGCAAGAAAAGGTTCCCATGCCTCACTCAACTCCTTCCGGACAGCTCGCTGCCGGCGAACGGGAAGACGGCCAGGTCTCGCGACTGCTCACCTGGCTCTCAGCGACCGCTATCGCTTTTCTGGTTGGTATTGGCACCAAGGCCTGGTTCGCCGGGCACGCAACCCATGCCTGGGTGCTCTGGTCCTTTATCGGTCTGATTGCCGTGAACATGCTGCACTTTGCCAGCACCGGTAACCGCGCACGCCAGAAAGCCGGGATGATCGTTATTGTCGGCCTGCTTTTTACCTACCTGATTGCATCTGGCGGCGAGAGCAACACCGGGCCACTCTGGTTTTACGTCTTCCCGCCCCTGCTTTTCTACCTGACTGACCTGAAAACCGGCACGGCGGTGTTGCTGTTCTGCTACCTGGTCGCGGTCGTGGTATTCCAGTTTCCCGGGTTGCCGCTGGTCTCGGCGGAATACAGCATGGATTTCAAGATCCGTTTTTTCGCTGCCCTGACCTTCGAATCGATTTTCTGCTTCGTCCTCGAGGCCAGCCGACTGAAAGCTCGCAATGAACTTCTGGCGCTGGCCCAAACCCACGAGCACGCCGCCCGCACCGACGAGCTCACCGGGCTGGCCAACCGCCGTGAAATGCAGAACCGCCTGACCATGGAGTTTTCCCGTTACCAGCGCTCCGGCCATCACTTCTCAATTGCCCTCATCGATCTCGATCTCTTCAAACAGATCAACGACCAGTTCGGACACGACGCTGGCGACGATGTCCTGCGTGAGTTCGCCGCCCTGATGCGAACCGTGATTCGGCAGGCGGATGTCGCGGCCCGATGGGGCGGTGAGGAATTTCTGGTGTTATTACCTGACACTTCCCTGCTCCAGGCCTTGAGCCTGGCTGAAAGACTGCGGTCTCAAGTTGCCGGGCACCCGTTCCTGTGCAGGGATCAGGCATTACCGGTAACCATCAGCGCCGGTGTCTGCTCCATAGCCAAGGCCCGTTCCCTCAACGACCTTCTCAAACAGGCCGACCTTAACCTATACAATGCCAAGGAATCCGGGCGTAACCGGATAGCACCGCGGGTTCGAAGCCAGGAAACTGAACCCTCCCCCGCCCACTCGCCTTGAGGCGAGAAAGCGCTCCCGCTATGATCGTGCGCCACCGAACGACCGTAAGAACAGTGCCAAGTCAGAGAACAGGTAACCTATGACATCAATCAAAATTCTGGTGGGCAGCGTCTATGGTGGCGCACTCATGACGGCCCGAGCCATCAAGAAGGAGCTGGAGGGCGAAGGCCACCACGTCACCGTGCTGGAGAACCCGGCACTGGATGACATTACCTCGAACAAGGATCCGCTTCTGGTCTGCACATCCACAACCGGGCAGGGTGAAGTGCCAGCCAACCTGCTGCCTTTCTACCTGGATCTGCGGGATCAGCTGCCCCAACAACCGGGTCGGCCGTTTGGCATCATCGTGCTGGGCGACAGTTCCTACGGTGATACCTTCTGTGGCGCAGGCGATCTGGTTGAGGAA
>JAWWAT010000682.1:0-1603 GCA_033721635.1 Marinobacter sp.
AGCAGCCGTTCGTCTGGGATGGCCTCAAGCGGGCCCTGCGCTCGAAGACCATCCAGATCAATTCCCTGGAACGGGAACTGACGCTGTCCGGGACAATCTCACTGGAGCCAGAGGAAATTCCGCTAGACGTGAAAATCGTCCTCTTCGGCGACCGGGAAACCTGGATGTTACTGCAGGAACACGACCCGGAGTTCGCCGAACTCTTCCGGGTAACGGCGGATTTTGAGAACGAGATGATGCGCACGGATGAAAGCCAGGTGCTCTATGCTAAGTTTATCGCCAGCCTGGTGGAGGAAAAGAAGCTTCTTCACTGCAGCAACAAGGCGGTCGCCCGCATTATTGAGCACAGCGCACGCATGGCCGAACATCAGGATCGCCTGTCATTGCATGCCGCGGATATAGCCAACCTGTTGCGGGAGTCGGACTACTGGGCGCGGCAGGCCAAAGCACGGCTAATCCAGAACTCGCATGTGGATCAGGCGCTGGAAAGCGCCCGCTATCGCAGTAGCCGGATCCGGGACCAGTTCTACGACTCCATTCGTGACGGATCAACATTGGTGTCCACCACGGGTACCTGCGTGGGGCAGGTGAACGCGTTGTCAGTGCTTTCCACGGGCGGCTTCGAGTTCGGTCTGTCCAACAGAATTACCGCCACCTGCTATTATGGTGATGGCGCGGTGATGGATATCGAGCGGGACGTCAAGCTGGGGGGCAACATTCACTCCAAGGGCGTGATGATTCTCAGTTCCTGGCTTTCTGCCCATTTTGCCGTCAATGACCCCATGCATCTGTCGGCCAGCCTGACATTCGAGCAGAACTACGGCGAAGTGGATGGCGACAGTGCTTCTCTGGCCGAAATGTGCGTGTTGGTTTCAGCGCTCTCAGGGTTGCCCGTGCGGCAGGACCTGGCGATTACAGGGTCCGTCAACCAGTTCGGCGAGGTCCAGCCGATTGGTGGCGTCAACGAGAAGGTCGAAGGTTTCTATAGCACCTGTAAACTGATCGGAGAGTTGACCGGAACCCAGGGTGTTATCGTACCTGCAACCAATGTGCAGAATCTGATGCTTGACCAGGAAGTTGTTCAAGCTGCGCGCAACGGCATGTTTCATGTTCACGCGGTGACCCGCGCTGAAGAGGCAATCACGCTTTTGCTGGGTAAGCCGGCGGGCAAGGCAGACAAAAAAGGCAGGTATCCCAAACAGAGTGTTTTTGGCATGATCCAGCAGCGTCTGGAGAAGATGCGCGAACATGAGCGCCAGGAGCATGCCCGGGATGACCACAAAGATCCGTCGATTCACTAAGGCGCATTGGCGGCAATTGTAAAGGAGAGACAAGGCACATGACTGATACCCAGCAAACAGTGTACGTAGTTGAAGATGACGAGGCGGTACGCGACTCGCTGGAGTTGCTGCTGAAATCCGATGGCAAGCCCGTCAGTACTTACGAAAATGCCAACGCCTTTCTGAAGGATTATTCCGAAAAGATGGCTGGCTGCATTGTGCTGGATATTCGTATGCCCGGCATGGACGGCATGGAACTTCAGAAAAAGCTGAATGAAAAGCACTCGATACTGCCCATCATCTTTGTGACCGGGCATGGTGAC
>JAWWAT010000683.1:0-1600 GCA_033721635.1 Marinobacter sp.
ACGACCGTACTCGGCACCACCGACCTGGACCATGAGGGCGATCTGGATCAGGAGCCGGTGATTTCGGAGGCGGAAACCGCTTACCTGCTTGAGATCGCCGCGAGTCTGTTTCCGGGCAGCCCCATTGCTCGGGACGACATTCTCTCAACCTGGGCCGGCGTGCGGCCGGTGGTAACGGATGGCACAGGCAAGGCGCCCTCCAAGGAAAAGCGGGAACACGAACTCCGGGTCGACCGCGGGCTGGTCAGCATTGCCGGAGGCAAGCTCACCACGTTCCGGGTCATCGCCCGGGAAGCGCTCACCCGGGGGCTTGGCGACAACGCCGGGACGGTTCTGCGGCCAGAATCCAAACCGGTCTTCCAGCCAGGTCACGGCTTGGCAAGGCCAGCCAAAATCGGCCACCAGTGCTGGCAGCGACTCCAGGGGTTCTACGGCCCCGAACTTGAGCCGCTCCTCGCTTCGGGCCCATTGGAGCCTGTCACCCCGAACCAGACCTCCGACCTGCTCTGGGCGGAACTTTGCTGGGCGTGCCAGAAAGAAGACGTGCAGCATCTGGATGATCTGCTTCTGCGAAGAACGCGGTTGGGCCTGATACTGCCGAATGCCGGTGAAGCACTTTTGCCGGATATCCGCAGCCACTGCCAGTCCCTGCTTGGTTGGGACGACGATCGATGGGACGACGAACAGACCCGGTACCTGGCCATCTATCACCGTGCCTATTCGCTGCCACCCGGGGAGGCCTCCGATGTCGGCTGAGCCGCTGATTCTGGCCATCGACAACGGCACCCAGAGCGTCCGCGCACTGCTGTTCGATACCCGGGGCAACCTGGTGGGCAAAGGCAAGCAGGAAATCGAGCCCTATTTCTCCCGAGAACCCGGTTGGGCCGAGCAGCACCCGGACTACTTCTGGGAGCAGCTCGGTGAAGCCTGCAAGTTGCTCTGGAATTCCACAGACGCAACGCCGGACCGGGTTGCCGGGGTCACCGTAACCACCCAGCGGGGCACCGTTATCAATCTTGATGAAAACGGCCAGCCGCTGCGCCCCGCGATCATCTGGCTGGACCAGCGCCACGCAAAGGTGGAAGGCCCGGTCAGAGGCCCCTGGGGATGGCTGTTCAAACTGGCCCGGCTGGAAGACACCATCAACCGGTTCCGGGAAAAAACCCAGGCCAACTGGATTGCCCAGAATGAACCGGAGCTCTGGAGCAAAACCCGGCGCTTCCTCTTGCTGTCGGGCTATCTGAACTACCGGCTGACCGGGAAGTTCAGGGATTCGACCGGAAGCCAGGTCGGATACCTGCCCTTCGATTACAAAAAACACCGCTGGGCTGGCCGGCGGGATTTCAAATGGCAGACTATGCCCGTTGAGCCATCCATGCTGCCTGAGCTGGTAGCGCCGGGCGAGACTCTGGGCCATCTGACCGACGAAGCACGGGCGCACCTCGGCCTGTCGCAAAGCCTGCCAGTGATTGCCGCCGCCTCTGACAAGGCCTGCGAGATTCTTGGCTCTGGCGGTCTGACCCCCGATATCGGCTGCATGAGCTACGGCACAACCGCCACCATCAACACCACCAGCGAGCGCTATGTGGAACCCATCCGG
>JAWWAT010000684.1:0-1594 GCA_033721635.1 Marinobacter sp.
CGAAGAGGCCAGTGATAATCCGGATATTGAGGAGCTGTTCTACGAGGTGTCGCCCCAGTCGAAGTTGGATGCCATTGTGGCGCTGCTGTCCGAGCGCCAACCGGAGTCCTGCATCGTTTTCTGCACCACCAAACAGCAGTGCGACGAACTGGCGCAGGAGCTTGGCGAGCGAGGTTTTTCTGCATTGCCGTTGCACGGGGATCTCGAACAAAGGGATCGGGACAGCGTGCTGGTGCGCTTTGGCAATCAGAGTTGCTCGATCCTGGTGGCCACCGATGTTGCCGCGCGAGGCCTGGATATCAAGTCGCTGCCGCTGGTCATCAATGCCGAGCCGGCTCGCGATCCGGAGGTTCACACCCACCGCATCGGTCGTACCGGCCGGGCAGGGGAGCAGGGCCATGCGGTCACTTTCTGCACACCGGCCCAGGGCCACAAAATCACCCGCATTGAATCCGAACGTGGGAGCACCGTGACCTGGGGTGATACGGATTCCCTTCTGGCGAATCCCGTGAAACCGGTGGTTCCTTCAATGAAAACCTTGTGCATCGCTGGTGGGCGCAAAGACAAGGTGCGCCCGGGCGATGTCCTGGGTGCGTTAACCGGGGAAGCGGGCCTGCCTGGAAAGGCTGTCGGCAAGATTGATCTGTTCGACCATCAGTGTTTTGTGGCGGTTGAAAAGTCGCTGGCAGGCAAGGCGCTGTCCAGGCTTGAAAATGGCAAGGTAAAAGGCCGAAAAATACGCGTCCGATATGCCTGAATGAGAATTGCTTCGCCTGTGTGAATGCGTGTCTTTTCGGGCCGTGACGCTCGGAAACCCCGTATAGATTTTTTTATTCAGGTTGCCGGAGGGCACTGAAAACGGTAAATTACGCAGGATTTTGCCCCCCGAATTGTCGCGGAAAGGCATTAGACCTTAGTCTAACTGGTCTGTCCGGGTAAAGATCGGGAGAAACATAAATCAATACAGGTAGCTGTTCGATATGAATGACCTGATGTCACAAGCCGTCGATCTGATGATTGCCGGAATGGGCTTCGTGTTCGTGTTCCTGATTATTCTGGTATTCGCGACACAGCTCATGTCCAAACTTATAGGACGGTTTGCGCCGCCAGAGCCGGCAACCCCGGCCAAAACGCCACGTGCCAAGCCGAAGGCGCCCGCGTCGGTTGACCCTGACACCGCCGAGGCCATCAAGAAGGCGATTGCACAATTCCGGTCGCGCCACAAGAAGTGACCCGGTAAAAGACTAGAACCTTTAAACAGAAGGCTGACACGATGACTGACACAAAGAAACCGCTGGGGATTACGGACGTTATTCTGCGTGACGCCCACCAGTCCCTGCTTGCCACCCGTATGCGGCTGGATGACATGCTGCCTATTGCCGAGAAACTCGACAAGGTCGGTTTCTGGTCCCTGGAGTCCTGGGGCGGCGCTACCTTTGATTCCTGCATCCGCTACCTGGGCGAAGATCCCTGGGAGCGCATTCGCGAGCTGAAAAAAGCCATGCCCAACACCCAGCAGCAGATGCTGCTGCGCGGCCAGAACCTGCTGGGCTATCGTCATTACGCGGATGATGTGGTTGACCGTTTCTGTGAG
>JAWWAT010000685.1:0-1574 GCA_033721635.1 Marinobacter sp.
CATACGAGAGCGTCTGCCTCTTGGGTTTCGTCGTCTGCTGTTGCGCTCAGGGCAGGCGTGTCGCAATCACCAGCCCAATCTGTTCTTCGTTGCCTTCAGTCGTTCGGAAGCGCAGGTACAATTGGTTCTGGCTGGCGGTGTGAAAGCCGTCCATTACAAGGTTCCCGGCGGTGAACTGCACCTCGCCATCGCCCGGCTGACTGTAGGTCAGGGCGATGTCCGAAAGGCTTTCAAGAGCCGGTTTCGTTACGGTTTCGTCGTTCACTGAATGGGTACTGGTCAGTGCGGCCGGCGAAAGCGTCGCGGCACTGGCCGAATCAAGGGTCAACACGGCATTGTCGAAATGCCGGAGGCGGTTTGTATCCGGTGACAATGCAAAGGCGACGCCCTGAAGCCGGTATCGGCCGGTGGCGGGTGCGTTGTTTGCGGTTTGCTCGGCGGCGATCAGAAGCCCATCACCCAGGGGGCTGTCATCCAGATTGAACGCCATCAGGGTTCCGTCTGGTGTGCTGGCACCGATCCCAATATCCGGCTGCTGGAAATCACCGGAGGCAGTGGTGATGTCCAGGTTCAGCCGGCCAATATCCACATCGCCTTTGCTGAGCCGCGAAGTCCGGTTGCTGAGGGTCCAGGATTCTGTTCGGGTGCCGGTGGGGTCGGTCGTGATAGCGCCCGAGTTATCGCGTTGCACCGTTGTGAAGTTCTGGGATTGGCTGACCGTACCGGAATTGATTTGCCACTGACCAATGCCGGCTTCAATGGCCAGGGGTGTTGTTCCATCGCTGAAGCGGGCTCCCAGGAACAGCGTGTTGTATTCGCGGCCATTCAGAGTATCTGCGTCGAAGCCTTCTTTGCGAAGCAGGTTGATTTCAAGGACCGAGAGATACTGGTCTTCCAGGGTGCCCAGCCGCAACAACGAATCCCCGTCAGCTTCCAGCTCGAGAGCCTTGCCAGCACTGAAATAGCCGCTGATCACCCGGTCCGGGCCCGTTGTTTCATCCACGGGCGCGCTGGTGAAGGCGTCCAGGTAATAGGGGTTGCGGGTCCAGCCAATGATTCTCGAGCTACCGCGGCCGGTAATGCTCTGGTACAGAGCCCGGCCGGCCAGCAGGCGAGTGTCTTCCACCAGGGTAGCGGCCCCTGGCGACGAGGAGTGAGTGTTCCGCTCCCACCGATCCGATCCCCGCACAAAGAACTCGTTGCCGGCCTGATGAATCAGGGCCTCCCGGTCATAGGGGATGTCGTTGGCCAGAGAGGTAACGCGTATGTTGAATGCATCGAGACTGGTAAGCGTCAGGGCCGGGTAAACATAGCCGGTGCCGTTCCCATCTGTCACTATTTCTTCCTGGGCGGTAAGGACACCCCATTGGCCAGAACCGCTGAGGGAAGGCTCCAGAAACGTTTGCCCCAACTCAATACCCAGGAATACCGAATTGTAGTCGGCGGAACTGGCGCTGATCTTGCCCGAAGAGGTCTCGTCCAGCACCGCATAGTCGGCCATGGCGCTGACGTACCGGGCGAAGTCCCCCCGGTTCTCCAGAACATCCAGAGCACCGCTCAGTCCAACATTCGAG
>JAWWAT010000686.1:0-1559 GCA_033721635.1 Marinobacter sp.
TCCACCACCACAACGGACTGTTTGCCGGCCAGGCTGGTGAGCAGTTCGGCGGTGCGTTCCATTTCCTGTTCGGTCATGCCGGCTACCGGCTCGTCTACCAGCAGTAGCCTCGGTTTCTGCATCAGCAGCATGCCGATTTCCAGCCACTGTTTCTGGCCGTGGGAGAGGATGCCCGCCAGTTTGTCCCGCAGCTGATGTAGGCCGATGGTTTGCAATACTTCGTCGATGCGGTCCCGGTACTCCGGTTTCATGATGGCGGTCAGGGTGGGCAGGATGCGCTTGTCGGTGGCCATGGCCAGTTCCAGGTTTTCGAACACGGTGAGGGCTTCGAACACGGTGGGTTTCTGGAACTTGCGGCCGATGCCCAGGCTGGCGATGTCGGGCTCGTTCTTGGTGAGCAGGTTGTGGCGGCTGCCGAACCATACGGAGCCGGTGTCTGGCCGGGTTTTGCCGGTGATGATGTCCATCATGGTGGTTTTGCCCGCGCCGTTGGGGCCGATGATGCAGCGCAGTTCGCCGTCGTCCACCGTGAGGTTGAGGTTGTTGATGGCCTTGAAGCCATCAAAGCTCACGTTTACGTCTTCCATGTACAGGATCGGGCCATGGCGCACGTCTACTGGCGAGGCCACGGGTGCGAGGAAGTCGAACACGCGGTCGCGTTGGGTGAGTTGCTCCAGCATGCTCATGCGGTGGCCTCCTGTCCGGTGGGTGTGTCGTCATCAGTTTTGGCTTTGCGGCGTTTCTGCAGCAGGCCAGCGATGCCCTTGGGCAGGAACACGGTCACCAGCACGAACAGGCCACCGAGCATGAACAGCCAGGCGTCCGGCATTACGCCGGTGAATACGGTTTTTGCGTAGTTCACCAGGATGGCGCCGATCACTGCGCCGTAGAGGGTTGCGCGGCCACCCAGGGCGACCCACACCACGATTTCAATGGAGAACAGTGGCGAGAATTCGCTGGGGTTGATGATCCCCACCTGCGGCACGTACAGCGCCCCGGCCACACCCGCCAGCATGGCGGACACCACGAACACGAACAGCTGCACCCGTTCCACCCGGTAACCCAGGAAGCGGGTGCGGGCTTCTGCGTCGCGACAGGCGATGCTCACCCGGCCCAGCTTGCTGGCCACAATGGCGCGGCAGATCACGTAGCCGATGGCCAGCGCGATGCCGGTGGCGATGAACAGCCCCAGCCTTGTGGCGTCGGTGCGCAGGTTGAAGCCGAGAATATCGCGGAAGTCGGTCAGGCCGTTGTTGCCGCCAAAACCCATTTCGTTGCGGAAGAAGGCCAGCATCAGCGCGAAGGTCAGCGCCTGGGTGATGATGGAGAGGTACACCCCGGTCACCCGCGAGCGGAAGGCCAGGAAGCCGAACACCAGCGCCAGTATGCCCGGTGCCAGCAGCACCATGATGAAGGCGAACCAGGCCATGTCGAAGCCCAGCCAGTACCAGGGCAGTTCGTCCCAGTTCAGGAACACCATGAAGTCCGGCAGTACCGGGTCACCGTAGGTGCCGCGGTCGCCGATCTGGCGCATCAGGTACATGCCCATGGCATAGCCA
>JAWWAT010000687.1:0-1544 GCA_033721635.1 Marinobacter sp.
ACGGTGCTGGAAGGCTCGGGAGTCCGGTGTGAAAGTCACCGGCTCATACTGCTGATGGCCCAGTTCCACCAGCACGAAATCCGACCAGCTCTGGCGAAGGTTGCCGAAAAACATCAGGCGCACCCGGTCAAACAGCGCCATGGTTTTGAGCCTGACCACCGGCTTTGCGTACTGACCGAGCCAGTCGGAAACGGTAAGAGCATCGGGAAATCGCAGAAGCAGTGCGTCACGCATCTGGCCCTTGGGCAGGTTTGCAGGCTCTCCGGCCGCCTTTAGCACAGGCCCCAGAGCCGGGCGCAATTCTCCGAGGGTAAACAGCCGAAACAGCTCGTCCAGGCAAAGCAGGGGGGCGGTCTCCAGCCAGTCCGCACCCGTAAGTTCATCAAGGGCCTCGACCTCTGGTACGCCGAGCTCCGGGTAATTGAGTTTGTCCGACCGGAAGAGCTCGCCTGTGCGCATCACCATGCGCGTCAGCAGTGCCCGGGCCGGGAGGGAAAGGGATTGAAAGCTGGCCAGTCGATCCCGCTCTTCCGCCGTCAGCAGGTCGCCGTGATGGCTCTGCACCCAGCCAAGGACGGTCTCCATGTTCTCGAGATAATAAAGGGGATTATCGAGATTGGCGGTTCCCGGTTGTTTGCTTTCTGGTTTCGCCGGTGACATGACCTGGTTGATCTTCCTTCGAGACGGTTCCGGATTGTAACGCTACCACGTTGAGCCACGGGCATGGCATCAACGTAGTTAAGATTCTGTTTACAGGAGATCACTATGACCGCACCCATCCTGATTACCGGCGCCGGCCAACGCATCGGTCTGGCCCTCGCCCGAGCCTGTCTTGACCGCGGCCAACCCATCATTGTCACCTACCGCACTTATCGACCGGCGATCGATGCACTCCAGAAAGCCGGTGCCGAGTGTATCCATGCGGATTTTGCCACCAACGAAGGCATCGAAGGCTTTGTCCAGACCCTCAGATCCCGGACGAACACACTGCGAGCCATCATTCACAACGCCTCGGACTGGATGCCGGAAAGCGAAGATTCAGACCCCGCGGATGTGATGAGCGCAATGATGCAGATTCACGTGACCACTCCGTACCTGATCAACCTGGCCTGCCGATCGATGCTGGAGCAGGGCGATACGACCACGGATATTATCCACATGACTGACTACGTGGTGGAGAAGGGCAGCGCGAAGCACATCGCCTATGCCGCCAGCAAGGCAGCCCTGACTAACCTGACCCTGTCGTTCGCTCGTCTGCTGGCACCCAAGGTAAAGGTGAACGCCGTGGCGCCATCCCTGATCATGTTCAATCAGGGCGATAGCCAGGCCTATCGGGAGAAGACCCTCAAGAAATCACTGCTAGGCATAGAGCCCGGAGCCGAGGTTGCTGTCGCCACTTTGCAGTTTCTGCTAGACAATCCCTATATCACTGGCCGGACCCTGCCGCTGGATGGCGGACGCCACCTGGTTTGAAAACCTGGCCTGACCCCATTAAATGCCCAGCTCTGCCGGCTGGAGCCTGACGCCGGCCACCTTCCAGGCAC
>JAWWAT010000688.1:0-1541 GCA_033721635.1 Marinobacter sp.
CATCAGGGACGGGATCACCAGTTCCGGTGTTTCGGGTCGCGGAATGTGGCGATCAGGTAATTCCATCGGGCGGGTGCTGCCCAGGGCGGCAGCAGAAACCACCACCAAAGCCAGCGACAGCATCCGCAAGCAACTCGTTATGACAAGTCGGGGCATGAATCAGCGCTCCAGATACTGCATTTTGCCGGGACGATCGACCCAGTCTTCCGCCTCCGGCATGGGCGCGGAGGTCGAGTCGATAACTGGCCAGACCTGGGACAGCTCGGCATTCAATTGAATGAAGTGGTGCTGATCCTCCGGCAGATCCTTTTCGTCGAAAATGGCATCGGCGGGGCACTCAGCAACGCACAGGCTGCAGTCGATGCAGGTCTCCGGATTGATCACCAGAAAGTTGGGGCCTTCGTGGAAGCAGTCCGTGGGGCAGACATCGACACAGTCGGTGTACTTGCAGCGGATGCAGTTTTCGGTGACAACAAAGGTCATGGCAGTCTCCTTGCAACTTGCAATGGTGCGGCGCGTAATGGCCAGCCCGTTGTGGGACGGGCCGGCCCATTGGTCAGGCCGCAGCGTCCAGTTTCGAGATGGCCCAGCGAGCCAGCTTGCGCACGTCCGGATCCGGGTCGTCCAGGGCGGTTACCACATAGGGCCTGCCATCGTTGTGGGCAATGGCGCCCAGTGCGCCGATGGCGGCCTTGCGCAGGTTGCTCATGGCATCCTTCGAGCACGTGCCCAGTACCGGTATGGCTTCGATAACCCCCAGCTTGCCCAGGGCATCCACCGCTTTTTCACGCACCTGCCAAAGCTCGTCGGTGGTGGATTCCATCAGGGCGGGTGCGGCCGCCTTGTGATCCAGTTTGCCGATGCTGTTGGCGGCTTCGCAGCGCACCTGCCAGTGGGGGTCTTTCAACAGGCTGATCAGTGGCTGCCCGACCTGTTGCGGGGTGGCATAGACAAGCGCTCCGGTCGCGGCTCGGCGCACTTCGGGGTCGGCGTCGTGCTGGGCGGTTTCCACCAGTGCAGGCAGGTTTTCAGGCTGTTTCAGCCAGCCAATCACCGCCACTGCCTCGCGGCGAACACGGGGGTCGCTGTCGCCCAGGCGCTTGAGGGCCGGGCGCTGTGCTTCGGCAAGTCGCAGTGGCTTCAGGGCCCGCAGGATGCCGGATACCACAAAGCCATCGGTGCTGTTTTCCAGGGCTTCCAGCAGGGGCTCGCCAGCGGCCGGGTCTTTCAGGTCTGCCAGGGCGTGGGCGGCGCTGTTGCGTACCACCTCATCGCCGTCGCTGAGCGCCGCTATCAGTGCGTCTGCCATGTCAGCCGCTTCAAACTCGTCCACAACCTTGGCGGCTTCCTGGCGTACGTTGGTGTCCGGGTCGTTCAGGGCGTGGATGACCAGTTCCACCGCTTCCGGCTCGCCGGAATCCACCAGATCCATGACCGCCACCCGGCGGATGCCGGGATCGGAAGAGGTGAGTTTTACGGCAATGGCCTGCAGTTCGGGATCGTCGTAGGTTTGCATGGCTTACCTCAGCGCAGCAGGTAGG
>JAWWAT010000689.1:0-1538 GCA_033721635.1 Marinobacter sp.
GTGAATCGCTCTCCATAGGCGGCGAAATTGCCGCTTCTGCCTTGTCCGCCAACCAGATCGTCGATGCGGATAAGGCCAGCGTCGCCAACCGTTTCTACCTGCGAGCGGTGCGCGAGTTCGCAACCTGCGTCAAAGGTTGCCATACGGCCGTTGGAGAACCACAGGGTGCCACCGCAGGCGACGATGGTGTCGATGGAGTTCTTTGAGACGAAGTTCATCTGGACGCGCTCGGGCAGTTCGTACCCGAAGCTCCACAGTGTGGCACTGATCGGGTACCAGCCCTGATCACCAAAGCACCCCATGGGTTCGCGGGACTTATCGGTGCGGCCGTTGCCGCCTTCATACCATTCCCTGGAGGGTGCCTTGAAGGTGAACGCGCTGGTCACACGCCTGACATCGCCGATGTCGCCGTTTGCAATACGCTTCTCGATCTCTTGCGTCCGGGTGCTGTGCAGCCACATGGTTCCGTCCATAAACTGGACGCCGTTCTCTTTGCAGACTTCAATGGCGCCTTCTATGCCGTCAGCCAGGGGCTTTTCGGCGTATACGTGCTTGCCGGCGCGGGCTGCTTTCTTGATCCATTCATTACGCAACGCTGTCGGGACAGGAATATACACGGCGTCGATACTGTCATCAGCGAGAAGCTCATCGTAGGAACCGAAAGCCTGCGGCACGTTGTGCTCGTCTGCCCAGGCCTGGGCACGGTCGAGAGCACGGCTCGCAACGGCGGCGACCTCAGCGTTTTTGGCATCGTGCATTCCCGCCACCACCTTGGTGGCAATTTCGGCGGTACCAATGATTCCCCAGCGGATTTTGCGATTTTCCATAGTCAGTCTCCAATCCAGTTTTCCTGGTCCACGATCCGTTTGAGCTTATACCCCAGAAACCGATACTGCCCCCAGTGTTGAAAGGCATTCTGGGCATTCTTTGGGTCGAGATTTCTGTCACGCAGATACGCGCTCACTTCCGAGTCGACCGGGAGGGTCTGAAAATCCCTCAGAAGCATCATGGTGTGTGCTGCGGCATAGGGCCCGATGCCCTTTAGCGATGTTAAATACTGATAGTCAACGATGCCTTCGCGTGCAGTACCATCAAGGTTGATGGCTTTATCGTCAAGCAACTGGGCCGTTACCGTGTCGACCGTCCTGGCTCTGAACCCGAGCTTGCACTCTGCTGCCAATCGCTCAGGGCCAATAGCCAGGACCTCCCTGGGTTCTGGAAACAGGCCGTCTCCCAGACCCACCAATGAGGCGACCATTGTTTTGGTCTGTTTCCAGGTCGTGTTGATGGTGCAAACCGTTTTAATGAGGTCTTCAAAGAAGGTGTCGCCGCGCAGGAAGCGCCCGCCACCGGCCCGTATGAAGCGGGCGATCTCAGGATCGTTCCTGTCACAAAGTGCGAGAAACTCTGAATAATCCCAGTCCAGCTGCAGCCAGCGAGAGACTCGCTCAGCAACCGTCGTGGTGTTTGACGCTGATGTTTCGATAAAAAGCTGATCTTGAGTTGGCTGTTGAACGCGAACCTGCTCCGCGCTGGAA
>JAWWAT010000690.1:0-1532 GCA_033721635.1 Marinobacter sp.
CTTACCCTTTTTCCACTTGTAGAGGCCTTCGCCGGTCTTCTTGCCGAGCTTTCCGTCATCCACTTTCTGCCGGAGCCAGTCCGGGGCCGACGGCATTGAAGTGTCCAGCCGCTCCCTCAGCATGTCGGCGACGCTCAAACAGATATCCAGCCCCACCTGATCCGCCAGTTCGATCGGCCCCATCGGCATACCGAACTCTTCCGCCACCGCATCAATACTCTCGGCGGGCACACCTTCATCAAGCATGAGCATTGCCTCGACCAGATAAGGCGTCAGGGCCCTGTTGACCAGAAACCCGGGAGCGGTCGCGACCGGAGCCGGAAGCCGGTCAATCTGCCCGACGAAACCGCGGCCGCGCTCAAGTACTTTTTCCGAGGCCCGATCGTGACTTACGACTTCCACCAGGGGCATCAACGCCACCGGATTGAAGAAGTGAAGACCAATCAGGCGGGCGGGATCACTGACTTTTTCACGCAGGGTTTCCAGAGGGATACTGGAGGTATTGGTAGCCAGGATGGCGCTCTCTTTCATCCGCGGCTCCACCTCTTCATACACCTTCTGCTTGAGTTCAATCTTTTCAGGGACGGCCTCAATAACCAGATCCGCTCTGCCGACGCCGTGATTGGCAAAATCCGGAGTCAGGCGATCAAGAATGTCCCTGCGCTCGGCCTCGCTACGATGCTTTTTCTCGCAGAGGTCAGAGAGCTTCTTCACCGCCTGGGCCAGTTTCTCGGCCTCCATATCAAACAGGGTTACGTCCAGCCCTCGTATCGCGCACCAGCCTGCAATGTCCGCACCCATCTCGCCAGCTCCAACCACATGGACACGGCGTACCGGTTCGGCCTTGCTGCGGGTCAGTCCTTTCATTTTTTCCCGAAGATGGAAGACCCGAACCAGATTGCGGGACGTGTCCGTCATCATGAGTTTGGCGAAGGAAGCGATCTCGGCTTTGCGCATCTCCGGCCCGGACTCACCGCCGAAATCCTCCCACAGCTCGATGAGCGCTTCGGGTGCCGGATAATGGTCGGGCCGAGCCTTTTTGGCACTTTGTGACCGCATCTGCCGGGCCTCAAGCTGGCGAGCCGGTTTGCTGGACAGAACCCGTCCGCGTATACCGCTGCCTCCTGACTCAATGTCGCCGGCTACTGCTGCATGTACCGCTGCGTCGATATGCCGTTCCTCAACAACCTGATCCACCAGGCCCAGCTTTTTCGCCTTGCTGTGGGAGGCAGTTTTACCGGTCAGCATCATGGTCATGGCTTCAATGGGATCAATCAGACTGGTCAGGCGATCTGTACCACCCAGACCAGGGTGCAGACCCAGCTGAATTTCCGGAAACCCCAGCTTGGCGCCGGGAACCGCCAGCCGATAATCGCAGGCAAGGGCCAGTTCCAGGCCCCCGCCGAGACAGGACCCGTGGATCACCGCTACCTTGGGGCAGGAGAGCGACTCGAAACGGTCCACCACCCCATGGGCATCGGTGAGCTTATCGACCAGCTCGGCCTCCGAAGACAACCCGGAGAATTCCGAGA
>JAWWAT010000691.1:0-1513 GCA_033721635.1 Marinobacter sp.
ATTAATAACTTCAAAGGACTTGAGACATGAAACGCAAGAGCCTAGCTATTGGCCTATCCACCGCAATCGCCATTGCTCCTCTCTACGGTGTTGCCCATGAGGCCATTGCACTCGCCCCGTCTGGGAAGATTGTGCACGGACACACTTATGGCCCGGCAGTGAGGTATGACAACCTCGTCATTCGCGGTGCCCAGGTCTTCAACGGATGCGAACCTGATCTTCTGACCGCTGACGTGCTGGTTTCCGGCAACATGATCTCGAAAATCGGAACCGACCTGGAAGCTCCAGAAGGCAGCTTCGAAATCCAGGCAGACGGCCATACTCTGATTCCCGGCCTCATTGACGCCCATTGGCATGGACTGTACGCCGAGGCGACCATTGGCCAAGTCATGACGACCAACGAAGGTTACTGGAACCTTCTGGCCGCGCGGGCGCAGCGCAACGCTTTGTATCGGGGCTTTACGACCGTACGAGAAGCCGCGGGCCCCATGTTCGACATCGCCCGTGCGACGGATCAGGGCCTCATTGAGGGACCAAGGATCTTTCCGTCGGGACCTGCAATTTCACAAACAGCCGGTCATATGGATTTCCGTTTCACGCGCGATGTCCCTGCCACGCCGGATAATCTGCACTCCTTCGAGCGAGCCGATCAGTTCTATATCGCCGATGGGGTACCCGAAGTCACCAAGCGTGTTCGCGAAAACTTGATGCAGGGAGCCACCCAGATCAAACTGATGGCCGGTGGCGGGGTCACCTCCTCCTATGACCCCATCCACACGATCCAATTCAGTGATGAAGAGCTGGAAGCCGCTGTCGAAGCAGCAGAGAACTGGGGTACCTACGTTTTGACCCACGCCATCAACGACGAAGCCGTCACCCACTCTCTCGATGCTGGCGTCAAGAGCATCGAGCATGGGCATATGGCCACCGAAGAAACCCTTGAGCGCATGAAAGAGGAAGGCGCGTGGCTGAGCATGCAGCCGTTTCTGGATGATGAGGATGCTCCAGCGCTGAATGAAGCGCAGAAAGCCAAGTACAAATCTGTCACCGATGGTACCGACTACGTCTATCGCACGGCCAAGGAGCTGGGTGTGAAGATTGCTTTCGGCACAGACACGTTGTTCAGCGCGGACCTTGCCAAACGCCAGGGAGCACAGTTGGCCAAATTGCAGAAATGGTTTTCGCCGTTCGAGGCGCTAAAAATGGCCACCTGCGATAACGCGGAGCTGTTAGCGCTATCAGGCCCGTTAACGCCGTATCCCGATGGCCCTTTGGGTGTGATCGAAGAAGGTGCCTATGCCGACATGGTCCTCGTTGATGGTAACCCTCTTGAGAATCTAGATCTCGTGAGTGATCCAGAACGGAACTTCAACCTGATCATGAAGGATGGAGTCGTCTACAAAAACGAGATCAAATGACCCGGTAATAGAGGTTCCAGCTAACCCATGAATCTGCTTACTTCGTGGAGGACGGTCATTGGTGAGAAAACGAGCCGAACGTCCGCTTTTGTTTA
>JAWWAT010000692.1:0-1507 GCA_033721635.1 Marinobacter sp.
AGATTGCTGTCGCCAATCATGGGCGCAATAAAGCCCGCCAGTTCCTGTCCCGCAAGGCAAACCGAGGCACCGGTATCGGCAATGAAATGCTCGAGTTCGGCCGCCCGGTTCATCGGGTTCACCGGGATCACCACGGCATCGGCCCGCAGGATTGCGTAATAGGAGATCACGTACTGGGGTGAGTTCTGCATGTACAGCAGCACTCGATCGCCCTTCTTTACGCCCTGTGTCTGAAGGTAGCCCGCCATGGTTTCCACCTCTTCGTTGAGGCGCCGGTAGGTAATGGGCGCATCGTAGAAGACAATGGCGGTATGGTCCGGGTAGCGCCGCGCCGAAATGTCCAGGTTGGTGTAAACGCTGGTTTTCGGAAGCGTCATGGTTTTCGGCAGTTCTTTGGGCCAGACCTTGTAGTGACGATCAAACATCTTGTTGTTCTCCACGGTAAATCGAATATCTCAGGACTTCGCACCTTCGCAGGCAATCTTCCACCCGGTGTCCGCCAGCAGGCTCGCCCGTTTGCCAACTTCCAGGGCGTTGGCGTTCGCCGCATTGCCATCCAGCGCCCGTTTGTAGACACCCTGCAGGATGGCCGCCAGGCGGAACAACGAGAACGCCAGGAACACATGCCAGTCCTCGATAGTTTCACGGCCCGTCTTCTCGCAGTAACGGCGGATAACGGCCTGCTCGTCGGGAAGACCCAATGCCTCAAGGTCTTCTCCCTGTAACCCGCGCATACCCTCCATATCGGCCGGCAGGTAGAAGGGCAGACAAAAATAGGCAAGGTCCGCCAGCGGATGACCCAGAGTGGACAGTTCCCAATCCAGAATGGCGATCACCTCAGCTCGGTCCGGTGCCAGCATCAGGTTGCCGAAGCGGTAATCACCGTGGGCGATGGCGGTTTCATCCTTCGCCGGGAGGTGTTCCGGCAACCACGCCATGAGCTTGTCCATGGCCGGCAGGTCATCGGTTTTGGACGCCAGGTACTGTTTGCTCCAGCGCGCAACCTGGCGCGCCACGTAGCCTTCCGGCCTACCGTAGTCACTCAGGCCAACGGCGTTCACGTCCACTGAATGCAGTGCTGCCAGGGTATCGATGGCCGAATGGTAAGCCGTCAGGCGGTCTTCACGGTCCAGGTCCCGTAGCGCCGAGTGGGTGATGATCCACCCCTCCAGAAAGTCCATGACGTAGAAGGGCGTGCCAATCACTCCGGCGTCTTCACACAACACCCTGACGCTGGGCACTGGCAAACTTGTATGTTCACCCAACGCCCGCATGACCTTGTATTCCCGCTCGACCATGTGGGCCGAGGGAAGCGTTTTGCCGGGTGGCTTCTTGCGTAATACATAGCGGCTGCTGTCGGTTTCCAGCAGGAAGGTTGGATTGGACTGGCCACCCTGGAATTGCCTGACCTCCATTCGACGACCAAATTCTGGCAGCGATTTCTGTAGCCAGGCCAGAAGTCGGGTTTCGTCGAACTTGTGGGCCGGGAGGACATCGACCAGTTCCG
>JAWWAT010000693.1:0-1502 GCA_033721635.1 Marinobacter sp.
TAAGAAAACCCAGCTCCGTGTTGAGGTTCGCTGAACGGGGGTCGAAATTGAAGGAACCCACGAACAGCGTCTCGCCATCCACGGCAAACGTCTTGGCGTGAAGGCTGGCCGCAGAGCTGCCAACCGTGACGCCAGAGCTCCGGGGCTCGTCTTCGTTTTCCGACCTGAATTTACGCAATTCGAACAGTTCGACACCCGCTTCTAATAGAGCTTCCCGGTATTTCGCATAACCTGAATGCACCAAGGCAACGTCGTTGGCTTCCAGGGAATTGGTGAGAATCTGCACCTCCACGCCGGCGTTTTCCAGGTCGCGGAACAGCTCAACACCGCGTTTTCCGGGAACAAAGTAGGGCGAAACCAGAGTCACTGTCTTCTGGGGTTCAGCCAGTGCCAGTACGAGCTGTTGACTCAATAAACCCTGCTCTTCTTCGAGCCCCTGGGCTTTGGCCGGATCATCGCTGACCATCTGTACCGGCGCCCAGACGAAAGCCACCTCATGGTTTAATAACTCCCTGAGGAACTCGGAATTTTGCAAAGCAGCCACAAAGCGTTCGGCTTCAGGATTCCCTTCAACGGTCGCAAGCCTGGTTCCGAGCTTGTTCAGATCATCATCGCCGACCTCGGACAATAACCGCTCCACCGGATAGGAGGACTGACTCGCCCAGTATCGGTCAAAATCCTGCGAAACCCGATCCACAACAGGTCCGATCGCCAGGACATCCAGGTCGGAGAACAGGGCACCGCTACCAACCCCGAAATACTCATCGGCAATGTTCCGGCCCCCGATGATCGTGGCCTGGTTGTCAGCGGTAAATGACTTGTTGTGCATCCGGTGGTTCAGGCGGCTAAAGTCGGTCAGGAAACCCAGGGCCCGGGAACTGCGGATCACAAAGGGATTGAACAGTCGAACCTCGACATTGTCATGGTGATTCAGCGCCGCCAGCCACTCGTCCATTCCGGCAATGCCGTTGTCATCCAGCAGGAGTCGGACCCGAACGCCACGCTCGGCCGCCCGATAAAGGGAGTGCAAAAGCAGCTTGCCGGTAATATCGTCCCGCCAGATGTAGTACTGGACATCCAGGGATCGATCGCTGGTCTCGGCCAGCAAAGCGCGGGCAACGAAAGCATCGAGGGGATTCTCCAGTGTAGCAATGCCACTCAGGCCAGGATGGCTTTCGACTTCATAGCCAACTGCCCGGCCAAGGCGGGTGTCTGCCGTCTGCCCCTGTGAGAAAGCTTCAGACTGTGATCGGTCTTTCAAGGAGGGCAGTGCGCAACCCGTCAACAGGCCCGCGAACAGGAAGAGTGTCAGCGTGAGGGTAGTTCGGCTTTCGATCATTGAACAGCGAGCCATCGCATGAGGAATCAATCAATTGGAATCATGGCACAAAGAATCCAGTTCGCCAGCTTTCGGGCCGGCGTTTCTAAAATATTACGAATCCAATACTGAGGCCTCGTCGCAAAGCAGCACTTCTTCAAAACCAATGTATTTGGCCAGGCAA